>NZ_JBTMMT010000005.1:0-194869 GCF_055517075.1 Micromonospora sp. DSM 43699 | reverse complement strand
CGGGCGCACGGCCGGCTGTGGGGGCGGGGGCCCCGACCCGTACCCGCGCTGCGCCGGGTGGGGAACGGGGCCCGGTGCCGGGTGGGGTACGGCCGGGCGGCCGTCGGCCTCAGCGATCGGCCCGCAACGCCCCGGACGGGCAGGCCGCGATCACCTTGAGCACGGCGTCCTCCTGGTCGGGGTCCGGGTCGGGCCGCAGGAGCACCACCGTGCCGTCCTCGTCGTTCTGGTCGAAGATCCGGGGCAGCCGCAGCACACACAGTCCCGCACCGACGCAGACGCCCCGGTCGGCACGGACCCTCATCGGGCGTCCCAGACGATCGGCAGGGCGTGCACCCCGTAGGTGATCATGTCGTTGCGCAGCGGCACCTCCGCCGGCGGTACGGCGAGGCGGACACCGGGCAGCCGACGCAGCAGTTCGGTGTAGCCGACAGTCATCTCGATCCGGGCCAGCTGCTGGCCGAGGCACTGGTGCACACCGTGGCCGAACGCCAGGTGCGAGGTGCGCTCACGGGTCACGTCCAGCACCTCCGGCTGCGGCCAGTGCCGCCCGTCCCGGTTCGCGGCCAGCAGGGAGACCACCACCGTCGCCCCCGCCGGGATGTGCTCCCCGCCCAGCTCAAGGTCCTCCTTGGCGAACCGGAAGAGCCCCGTGCTGACGATGGTCAGGAAGCGCAGCAGCTCCTCGACGGCGTCGCCGACCCGGGACGGGTCGGCGCGCAGCGCGGCGAGCTGCTCGGGCCGTTGCAACAGTACGAACGTGCCCAGCCCGAGCATGCTCGCGGTGGTGTCGAGACCCGCGAAGAGCAGGAGGTTGGCGATGCCGACCAGCTCGTCGTCGGTAAGCGCCGGATCGGCGCCCGGGTGGTGGGCCAGCCCGGAGATCATGTCGTCGGTGGGATTCGCCCGTTTGTCCGCCACCAGCCGCTGCATGAACGCGCGCTGCGCTTCGGTGTTCTCGATCGCCTCCTTGACCGGCACGTTCGTCTGCAGCAGGTCCGCCGCGCGCTGCTGGAACTCCGCCCGGTCCTCGTAGCCCACCCCGAGCAGCTCGCAGATCACCAGCGAGGGCACCGGAACCGCGAACTCCGGCACGAGATCGGCGCTGGTTCCCGCAGCCAGCATCGCGTCCAGCCGCTCGGTGACGATCTGTTCGATCCGCGCGGCGAGGTCCCGCATCCTGCGCACCGTGAACAGGCCGGCAAGCAACTTGCGGTAACGGGTGTGCTCCGGCGGATCCATGTTGATGAACGATCCGGCCCGCGCCTTGCCGCTGCGCAACTGCTCCCCCACCTCCGGGGAGAGGTTCTTGAACCGGGGGTGGTAGCGGAACCGGTCGGCCGAGAAACGCGGGTCGGACAGCACCGCGCGGGCCTCCTCGTACCCGGACACCATCCAGCACGGTTCCCCGCCGGGCAATGTCGACCTGCCCACCGGGGACTGCCCGGCCAGCGCCGCCAGACCGGGTGGCAGCGCGAACGGATCATCGCGCTGCAGGAACTCCCGGGAAAGCGGCGCTTGAAGCGATTCGTCGGCGGGTGGAGATTTCATCGTCTCGGTCGTCACCGCAGGGTCCTCCCAATTGCTCCAACAGACAGCGAACCAGCTCCCGCCGACCCATACTCCGCTGTCGAAGCCTAGGACAGTCCACACCGGCCGAACATCCCTCACGCTGATAGCGCCGCCGGCACCGACACCTATCAGGTTGAGGGATGCTCAGCCCGCCGGCCGCTCCCTATCGTTGCCGAAAAGGCGCCGTAACGCGCCCGCCCCACGCCAACGGATCGCACGCTATTCGACACGAAAGGGAGGGGCTCATGACCACTGCCGAGACGACGGCCGAGACGGTCGACCTGTTCTCACCAGAAGTGGTCGCCGACCCGTTCGGCTGGTACGCGCGGCTGCGCGAGGAGACCGGCCCGACCACCGGGACGCTGAACATCGGCACCATGATGGGCGGGCCCGAGATGTGGCTCGTCACCCGCTACGAGGACGTCCGCCAGGTCCTCACCGACCCGCGGTTCGTCACCAACCCGCCGGCCGACTCGACCATCGCGGACATCCGCGACGGCGTGTTCAAGCGACTGGACTTCCCACCGGATCTCATCCCGTGGATGGCCAACCTCCTCAACGTCTCCGACGGCGAGGACCACACCCGGCTCCGCAAGCTGGTCTCGTACGCGCTGACCGCACACCGGATCGGCAAGCTGCGCCCCCGGGTCGAGAAGATCACCGCGGACCTGCTGGACAAGCTGGCCGAGGACAGCAGGGACGGCTCACCGGTCGACCTGGTGGAGGAGTACTGCTACCCGCTGCCGGTCACCGTGATCTGCGAGCTGGTCGGCATCGACGAACCCGACCGGCCGCACTGGCGGGCCTGGGGCGACTCGATGGCCACGATGAACGGTGAACGCATCCCGACCACGCTGCTCAAGTGCATCGACCTCGCCCGGGAGCTGATCGAGAAGCGGCGGGCCGAGCCCCAGGACGACCTGGTCACCGCCCTCGTGCAGGCGCAGGCCGAGGACCCGAGCCGGGTCTCCGACGACGAGATCATCGGCATCCTGTTCAGCCTGGTGACCGCCGGCCACCAGACCACCACGTACCTGATCGGTAACTCGGTCATCATCCTGCTCGAGAACCCCGACCAGCTCGCGCGGTTGAAGGAGAACCCGTCGATGTGGCCGCAGGCGGTGCGCGAGCTGCAGCGCCTGGGCCCGATCCAGTTCGCGCAGCCGCGGTTCCCCGTGGAGGACATCGAGCTGGGTGGCGTGACGATCCCGCGGGGTGCGCCGGTGGCGCCGCTGCTGCTGGCGGCGAACACCGACCCGCGCAAGTTCCCCGACCCCAACAAGCTGGTCATCGACCGGCTGGCCGTCGGCAGCGAGAGTCACCTCGGGTTCGGCAAGGGCATCCACCGCTGCCTCGGTCAGCACCTGGCCTACCAGGAGGCGGAGGTGGCGTTGCAGGGGCTGTTCACCCGGTTCCCGGACCTCTCCCTCGCCGTGCCGCGCGAGGAGATCCCGTGGATCCTGCGGCCCGGGTTCACCCGGACCAGGACCCTCCCGCTGAAACTCGCCTGAGCACCCCGGCACCCTGTCGGTGCCCCGGGCGGGCCGGCTGATCATCCACGCCCGAAAGTGCAGGTCTGGGCGGTCCGGATACAGGACCGCCCAGACCTGCACGGCGTCGTACGCTGACCTCCATCGAGCCCGTCCGGGCAGACCAGCACGTTCCCGTCGAGAGGGAGAACCGCCCGTATGCGCACGCCGCAAGGGATCCGACTGTGTGCCCTGTCCGACCTGGAAGACAAGGCACCTCTTGCCGTCCAGGTCGGTGACGTCCCCGTCGTGGTGGTCCGCATCGGGGACGAGGTGCACGCGCTGCGGAACCAGTGCACGCACGCCCGGATGTCGCTGTCGGAGGGCGAGGTCACCAGCAAGGGGATCGAGTGCTGGATGCACGGCGCCTGCTTCGACCTGCGCACCGGCGTGCCGACCTCGCCACCCGCCGTCGACCCGGTGGACGTCTATCTGGTACGCGTCGAGGGCGGAGACGTGTTCGTCGACCCCCACACCACGGTGAACTGACCACCCGGGCAGGACTCCCCCGACGGCAAGCAGCGCGCCGGCTTCGGCGCGCTGCTGTCGTACCCCGTCACCGGTGCCCGGTCGCCGTCGAGCGGCGAGGTGCCCACTGACGGCGACCGGACGATCACCGGTCGCCGTGGTCGGCGGGCGACCGTCCGCGCCCTACCTGGTCGCGGCTGCTGTCTCAGGTCCGCCGACCCCGAGCCAGCAGCCACGACCAGGCACACCGGGCCCGTTAGCCGAGCCGCGACCCGGCGCCGTGCAGGCGGATGGGCAGCCGCCGCAGCCGCCACGAGCCAGGCATGTTCTGCCGTTCCAGCTCCTCCGCGGGGACGGCCAGCTCCAGGTGCGGGAAACGGCTCAGCAGCCCGCCGAACGCCACCTCGAACTCCTGCTTGGCCAGGTGCGCGCCCAGGCAGTAGTGCAGACCGGCACCGAAGCCCACGTGCAGCTCGCGTTGGCCGTCGGGCTGCCGGCGGAGGTCCAGTCGATCGGGGTCGGGGAAGTAACGCGGGTCGTAGTTGGCCGCGACGAGCATGCACATCAGCCGGTCGCCCTGCCTGATCGTGACACCGCCGACCTCGACGTCCTCCACCGCGTGCCGGAACTGGGTCCCGTGCAGCGGACCGCACCACCGCATCAGCTCCTGGACCGCCGCCGGCATCAACGCGGGTTCGGCGCGCAGCGTGTGCAACTGGTCGGGATGGGTGAGCAGCGCCAGGGTGCCGTTTCCGATCATGTGCGCCGTGTTCTCGGTGCCGGCCAGCACCAGAGTCAGCACCATCGTGATCAGCTCGTCCCCGGTGAGCCGGTCCCCCTCCTCGTCGTGCGCCTCGATCAGCCCGGACAACAGATCGCCGGTCGGCACGGCCCGGCGCTGCTCGACCAGTTCGGTGATGTGGTCCACCATGCCACGCATCGGCTCGTTCTGCGCCCCCGGCTCCAGCGAGAACGCGGCCCGGCCCCACTGCCGCCACCTGGGCCAGTCGGCCTCGGGGATGCCGATCAGCTCGCAGATCACGTTGATCGGCAGCAGGTAGGCGAAGTTCTCGATCAGATCGACGACGCCCACCCCGTCGGCGTCGTCCTCGGCCGCCCGCCGGGCGAGCTGGTCCAGCAGTCTCGCGGCGATCTCCTCCACCCGGGGACGCAGGGCGGCGACGCGGCGTGCGGTGAAGGTGCGCGACACCAGCCGCCGCAGCCGGACGTGGTCCTCTCCGTCGGCGTCCAGCAGGCTGCTCGTGAAGATCTTGATGTACTTCTCTTCGAGTCCGAGCGCCTTGGCCAGCTCTTCGTGCAGGTCGTCGACGTTCGCGCCGGGAACGCTTGCCGGGTTGTTGGCGAAGCGCTGGTCAGCCAGCACCATCTTGACGTCGTCGTACCGGGTGATCAGCCACAGCGGTGTGGGCGAGGTGGGGTAGACGGCCCGGACGATCCGGTCCTGCTCGCGTAGCCGCGAGTATCCCCGGAACGGGTCGCGGAGCAGGTCCGCGTCCCTCATGTCCAGTGCGGAGGTCCCATTGCTGGTGGCCACGGGACAGGTCCCGCTGATGGTGTCCATGTCTGCCTCCCAGGGTGTCACGTAGTGGGCACGCGGTCGACCGGATTCGCCGGCCGACCGGCCTTACGGACGGCGGGGGCGTACCCCCGCCGCTGGCGCGTGGGCGAACAGGCGCGACCGGGACGGCCTGACGTCGGGCGCGCTGTGGCGATGTGCTGTTCGGCAGGTACGGCACCGGGTGGCGGGTCCGGCCCGTGACAGCCGAGGGTGGCCGCCGGCCCCCTCGGTCGCCTTGGGCAACAATCGGACAGAACGAAGCGGCGCCCACCGTCACCGACGTCGACGAGAGCCGAGGCTCCCGCCGGGACCGGGCCGACGCTGACGGCGTCGGCCCCGGTCCGGTGGTCGTCGTCGAGCGGAGGGCCCGCGCCGCACCGTCGGCGGTCAACGCCCACCTGGACCTCCCCCGCCCCCCGGGTGGTGCTCCGAACTGCCGGAGTGGTGGGTCGAGCCGCCCGGATGCATGTGGAACCGGGCCACCTCGGCCGGGTGGACGACGAAGGGCCGCATCATGCCCTCGTCCTCGTGGTCGAGGATGTGACAGTGGTACATGAACTGGCCGGTGGCACCCTCGAAGCGGCCGGCGACCCGGATCCACTCCCCCGCCCACAGGTTGAAGGTGTCCTTCCAACCCTCCTCGTGCTTCTCGATCGGCGGGCCCTCACCGGGAGCGGGAAACGGCCTGCTGGTGCCGCCGACCGCGAGGTCGAAGGCCGTCAGGTCGGCGAACTTCCACCGGGTCAGCAGCTGGAACCGGGCCAGGTGGATGTGCATCGGATGCGGGGCCCCACCGAGCTGGATCAGATTCCACACCACCCACCGGCCCCGGTCGATGAAGACCGTCGTCGTCTCGTCGAACAGCCGCGCGACCTTGCGGAAGGTGCGCACCCGCCCGGCGGCCGGGTCGGTGAGCTGGATGATCCCCTCCTGCGGGAACCGGGTGGGCAGTTCGGCCGGGTCGGTGATCTCCTGCAACTCCCACATCTCCGGGTGCGGTCGACCTGCCACCCCCGGCAGGGTCGTCGCCACGAACACCTCGTCGTGATCCTCCGGAACGGTGCTGCCCTCTCGCAGCCGGACGTACGAGCCGGACAGCCGGGCCGGCGGCGTGAAGAAGTCGGCGCGGCTCCGGCTCTCGACACGGAACTGCATGATGTCCGGGTCGACCGAGGCACCGGTGTTGACCAGGCGCAGGCGCTGCCCCTTGAACCGGCTGAAGTCGATGAGCAGGTCGACGCGCTCGGCCGGGGTGAGGGTCAGCCCGCCCGCCGGCACCGCCGCCGGGGCGGGCAGCAGGCCGGCGTCCGTGCCTACGATGCGGACCGCGTCGTTGTGAACGACGCCCGCCTCGTCGACCAGGTCGAGCCGGAAGAACCGGCCGTTCGCCGCGTTGAGCACCCGGAAGCGGTACCAGCGCGCGTCGACGTCCAGGTGCGGCCAGATGACGCCGTTGACGACGGTGAACGGGCCGGTGACGGGGGCCGACGTACCGGTCGCGGGCTGGTACTGGAACTTGAACAGCAACCGGCCGGTGAGCGCCCCGGTCGCCGGGTCGGTGTCGAGGTTGCGGTCGGCGATGACCAACGGGATCTCGTGGTCACCGCCGGGCAGTCGCAGCCGGTCCTCCTCCTCGTCGCGGATCAGGTAGAGGCCGACGAGCCCGGCGTGGACGTTGAACCGCGTCACGGCCATCGCGTGGTCGTGGTACCACAGTGCGGTGGCCGCCTGCCGGTTCGGGTACTCGGTGAGCTGCACGTCCCCCGGCGACATGCCGTTGTGCGCCCAGCCGTCGTTGCCGCCGTTGGTCGTCGCGCCGTGCAGGTGGACGACGTTCCAGGGCGGCAGGCCCGCGACCCCGTCGATGAGTTCCACCCCGGTGGGCAGGCTGCCGTCCGCGCTGCGGTAGCCGGGCATGTTCGCCGGCGTCGGCACCGCGTACGGCGCCCGCACCGCCACCAGCGGCACCGTTCCCTGTAGTTCGTTGACCCAGGCGACCCGCAGTCGCCTGTCCCGGCGCACCTCGATGGTGGGGCCGGGAAACTGTCCCTCGTAGGTCCACAGGGTGGTCTCGGGCAGTTGGGAGTGCAACCGGCGCCGCGCGTTGGTCATCGTGATCGTGAGCTCGTCTCGGTGACGCCCCGACGACGGTCGGACCGTCGGCGGAATCCGCAGCGGGTCGAGGAACTTGGTGAGACCGAACTGTGGTGCCACGAGTGGCGCCCGGGCTCCGCTGCCCGTCGCCGCCGACGCCCCCGGGGCACCCGGGCCGAGCGTCTGCACCCCCGCGACGACGCCCGCGGTACCGAGCACGGTGGAGGCCAGGAAGGCACGACGCTGAACGGGGGAATCCATTGGTTCTACTCCTGCGTGGGGATGGCGGCGTACCGACACCTGCGGGGTGCTACCAGGTGACCGGTAGCGTGGTCAGCACCTCGAAGCCCGCGGTCGGGTTGAACGGAACCTCCTCCGCCGGGACGGCCAGACGCAGGCCGGGCAGGCGTCGGAGCAGGGTGGCGAGGGCGATCTCCATCGTGATGCGGGCCAGGCTCTGGCCGAGGCACTGGTGGGTGCCGAACCCGAACGTGACGTGGTCCCGGGCGGTGCTGCGGCGCAGACCCAGCGAGTTCGGCTCCTCGTGGACCTCCGCGTCGCGGTTGATCAGGGAGGTGATGAAGAAGACGCCGTCGCCCGCGCGGATGGTGGCTCCCTCGACCTCGATGTCGTCAGTGGCCAGCCGGGTCACACCGTCCGGAATGGACACGAAGCGTAGCAGCTCGTCGACCGCGGTGGGCATCAGCGCCGGGTCGGCCCGCAGCTCGGCCAACTGGTCGGGGTGTTGGAGCAGGGTGAACAGGCCGAGCGAGATCATGGTCCCGGTGGTGCCGTGGCCGCCCGCCACCTGGAGGACCAGCGTCGAGACCAACTCCTCGTGGTCCGCGTCGTCCGTGGCACCGCGCTTCGTGAGGAGGTCGTCGAGCACCCCCTCCCCCGGGTTACGTCGCTTCTCCGCGATCAGGTCACCCATGTAGGCCATCAGCACGTCGTACGCCTGGTTGGCGTTCGGGCCGGCGGCGAGCTGGTGCGACATCCGCGCGAAGGACGCGTGGTCGTCGTCCGGGATGCCCATCAGGCGGTACAGCACCGTGGCCGGCACGGGGGCCGCGAAGGCCGGGATCAGATCGGCGGGAGCGCCGTTGTCGACCATGTGGTCCAGCCGCTGGTCGACGATCTCCTGGATCATCGGACGCAGGGTGTTGATCCGCCTGATCGTGAAGCTGGGGATCAGCATCTTGCGCCGGGCCTGGTGCACCGGGCCGTCGACGCCCACCAACGCGGTGACGATCTTCATGACCTTCTGCTGTGCGTCGCCGACGGCAGCGGCGATGCTCGGGAACATCATGGGCCAGGCGGGGTTGGTGCGGTCACTGGAGATGCGGGGGTCGGCCAGGAGCCGGCGGGTCAGCTCACGACCGGTGACCGCCCAGACCCGCCGCCCGTCATAGAGCGCAACCTGGGCGAGTGGCCGCTGGTCGACAAGCGACGGGTAGTCGGGTGCCGGCTGGTAGGGACAGGTACGGTCCTGCGGGAACACCACGGTGTCAGTCATACGCGAACCTTCCGAGCAGCCAGTGCGGTGACGTGGGGGTTACCGGTGCGGTGCGGAGATTCGTGGCGACCGCCAGACACCACGATCCGGACGGCTAGCTCATGAAGTCCGCCCGGTGGTCCACCGCCCAGTCGGCGAAGGTCCGCGCCGGCTTGCCGAGGACCTGCTCGACCGTCCGGTCGATCTCGGCGGGCCCGTCGAGGGCCTCCAGGTAGTAGCGGATCCTGGTCTCGATGATCCCCGGCGGGTCCGTCGGACCGATCACCCCCTCCCGGATCAGCTCCCGAAGGCGGGGCCCGAACCGCTCCCGCAGTTCGGCGCGGGCTTCGTCGCCCGTGACGTCCTCGATCGTCAACTCTCGGCCGATCGCCTTACCGATGAGGGCGATCTGCTCGGCCTGGGTGATGCTGTCACCGCCGCTGAGGTGGTACCTCGCCCCGGCGTGGCCCTCCTCCAGCAGGGCGCGGGTGCTCACCTCGGCGATGTCCCGCTCGTGGATGGAGGACAGGTAGGAGTGCGCGTAGTGCAGCCGCACCGGCCGGCCCTGCCTGATAGCGGGCGCCCAGAGCAGGGAGTTCACGGCGAAGGCGCCCGGTCGGACGAAGGTCCACGACAGACCTGACCGTTCGATCGCCTCCTCCACATCCCGGTGCCACCTGGCGATCCAGTGGTCCGGGTCGCGACCGGCGACGGCCAGCGAGGACAGCAGTACGGCGTGCCTGACCCCGGCGGCCTTCGCGGCCGCCATCACCCCGTCGATGCTGGCCGGCTGGTTGTACAGAAATACCTTCTCGACGCCCTGGAACGCCTGCGTGAACGTCGCCGGGTCGGTCAGATCGGCCCGGCGGACGTCGACCTCCGCAGGCAGGTCGAGCGACTCCGGCTTGCGGGAGGTCGCCCGCACGTCCGCGCCCGCCCGCACCAACAGGTCGACGACGTGACGGCCGACGTTGCCGGTCGCACCGGTCACCAGGATCGCCATCATTCCCCCCGCCAGCCTGTTGTCGCCCCATCGGTCATCCGTACGAGCATTCGTAGGCTAGGGCAGGCGAGGGCGGCTGGGCATACCTCGCCTTGATAGCAGTGGAAGCCGGAAGGTGGCCGCCGACCAGGGTGGCGAGCCACCGCCGGACGCGTGTGATTCGACACGGCGTCCGCATGCCGCCCGTCCCGGTCGGACGGAGGGCGGTCCGCCGGTTCGGGACGGTGGACGACACCGCCCCTCCCCGGCTCGCCGGCTACCCCTTACCCGGGATCAACGCGGGGCGGGGGCGGGAACGGACTTGTCGATCGCCCACAGGACGTCGCCCTCGATGCGCGACAGGCGCCACCCGTCCGAGGAGCGCGTCGCCTCGAAGCGCATCCGCGAGTTGAGGGTGAGGGTCGGCTCCGGCGCGATCTTCCCCTTCGGCGTGACGCTGCTACCGAAGAGCTGCACCACGTCCGCCCGGACCTTGGCCTTGTCGCCGTCCAGGTCGACGAGGACGTTGCTGACCAGCTCCTGGACCCGGTCCTCGGTCTTGAACCCCTCGGACGCGCCGGCGATGACCTTGTCCCGTCCTTCGGTGAGACCCCCACCGGGATTGCTGACCACCACCCCTTCGGAGAGCACCTTGTTCAGATCGTCGAACTTCCCCTCCGTCGTGTCGGCGTAGAAGCGGTAGACGAGCTGGGTGATGTCTCCTCGGTCGTCACGGTATTCGACCTTGTCGGTGCCGCAGCCCGCGGTGGGGAGGGCGACGAGAAGAGCCGCCAACAGGCCGACGGTGCGGACGGACCCGCGCCGTGACCGAACGATTCCCCCTGGACTATCCATGTTCTGTTCTCTCCAACCCTGTCGCAGTCTTCGTCAGTACGCGGGCAGGCGCCGACATTCTCCACCTGGGATGAACAGGAACAGCACCGCCGCGACCCGCAACACCGGTGATCACCTGAAGCGACCTCCGCCGCAGAAGTGGACTACCGAATGTCGATGTGCGTCGACCCCGCCATCCACAGGATTGCCTTACGATCACCGGCGATCCGTGCGAGCCATCGTAGGGTAGGGCAGGCCAGCACCGCTGACCATACCTTGTGGAGACATTTGCGAACTGAGTTGGGAATCAGACACCCACCGTCCGATCCGTGGCCTCCGAGCACTGTCCACTTTGTTCTGATGACGAAATGGCTCGACCTTCGGGTCACCCTGCGGACATGCACCAGTCGACCCCTGGGGCACGTCGGAGATACCCCTCGGATAAGCAGCTGCGCTGCGGTTCAGGCGCGGGCGGCGACCTCGGATTGGGGTTTCTCGGAATCGGGAAGAGGCTTGGGACGGCCGGGGAGCAGGAGGCAGAGCGGCACGGCGAGGACGGTGAAGCCGACCGACCACCAGAAGGTCGTGCCGAAGGCCCGGGTGACGGCGTCCGGTGCCCGCGAGCCGGAACCGGCGTGCTGGAGGATCATGGCCAGGACGGCAGTGCCGAACGAGCCGCCGATCTGCTGGGTGACCAGGACGATGATGCTGGCGTTGGGGATGTCGCGGTGGTCCAGGCCCAGGTAGGCGGCGCTGGCCAGGGGGATGGTGGCGGTGCCCAGCCCCAGACCGCGCACGACCAGGACGGCCATCAGCAGCGGGTACGGCGCGTCGGGGGCGACGGCGAAGGGCACGGTGGCCAGGCCCACGATGCCGAAGCCGGCGAACGCGATCCAGCGGGGCCCTACCCGGTCGGTCCACCGACCGGCTAGCGGCCGTGACAACAGCGAACCGATGCCCTGCGGGATGAGCAGCAGCCCCGCGCCGAGCGCGTCCTCACCTCGGGCCTGCTGCCAGTAGAGCGGCAGCAGCAGCATCGCGCCGTACAGGGTCACCCCGACCAGGAAGAGCAGGCCCGCCGACGCGGCGAGCGACCGGTGACTCAGCAGCCGGATGTTCACCAGCGCCCCGGCTCCCCGGCGCAGCGCCCAGCCGATGAAACCGGCGACCAGGACGAGGCCGGCCAGGAGCGGGACCAGGACCCTGGGGCTGTCGAGGCCGGAGGTGACCGGGATCTGGGACAGGCCGTAGATGAGGGCGGCGGCACCCGGCGACAACAGGAGCAGGCCGACGGTGTCGAGCCGGCCCCGCTCGCCGACGGGCCGGTCGTCGGGCAGGTTCCTGAACGCGAGCCAGCCACCGACGCTGCAGAACAGGATGTTGACCAGGAAGAGCAGCCGCCAGTTCCCGGTGGCCAGCAGGAGGCCGCCCAGGACCGGGCCGAGGATCGGGCCGAGCGCGACGGGCAGGCTGATGGTCGCCATCACCCTGCCGATGTTGCGACCCCGGACGGCCTGCATGATCAGCGTGCTCATGAGCGGCATCATGACGCCGGCGGCGACGCCCTGGACGATCCGGAAGACGATGAGGCTGGGGGCGTCCCACGCCGACGCGCAGAGCACCGATCCGAGCAGGAAGAACCCGAGCGAACCGAGCCACAACCGCTTGCCGCCGACCGCGGTCTGGGTCCAGCCGACGATGGGGATGGTGACGAACATGGCCAGCAGGTAGCCCGTGCTCACCCACTGGATGGTGCTCAGCGGGGCATCCAGGTCACGGGCCAGGTCGTTGATGGCGACGCTGACGATCGTGGTGTCGAAGACCGCCGCCAGGGCACCGACGATGATCGTGAGCGCCAGCCGCCGCACCACCGGGTCGATGCGATCGGAATCGGTCGGCGTTGCGGCGGGTGCGGGCTTGCCGGATGCAGACATGGACACATCCTAAGATACATCGTTGTTTCTTATCGAGAGGCGACTCTAGATCGGGCGCACCGGGCCCGCAAGTATGCTGCGCAGGTGAGTCGAGGTGGGTGAGCCGGGCAGCCGGCGACGGGGCGCCGCACTGGAGCAGGCCCTGCTGGACGCGTCCTGGCAGGAGCTGGAGGAGGCCGGTTACGCGCGCTTCACCATGGACGCCGTCGCCGCGCGCGCCGGGACCAGCCGTCCCGTGCTGTACCGACGCTGGGGCGACCGGCTCGAGCTGCTGCGTGCGACGATCGTCCACGTCCTCGAGCGCAACCGTGTCCCGGCACCCGAGGACACCGGCTCGCTCCGCGGCGACCTGCTGGCCCTGATGCAGGAGATCAGCCGCACCCGCACCGAGTTCGTCACCGTGATGAGCGTCCACCTCGCCGGGTACTTCGAGGAGACCGGCACCGGTCCGGCCGACCTTCGCGACGTGATCCGGTACGGCCGCCCACACGCCCTCGACATCGTCTACGGCCGCGCCGCGGCGCGCGGTGAGATCGATCTCACCCGACTCTCCGCACGGGTCCGGGAGCTGCCCTTCGCCCTGCTGCGGCTCGAACTCCTCACCACCCTCCAACCCGTCTCCGACGCGACCCTCGAGGACATCGTCGACACCATCGTGCTGCCGCTGCTCCGACCCGCCGGGGTGGGCTGACGCCGGTGGTCGGACCGGTCGGCCCGGTGGTCATCCCGCGCTGTCGGCAGGGGCGGCGGTCGGGACAGGTACGCCGGTCGGCGGTGACGTCGACCCTCGCGCGGGCCCGGCCGGGGGCGGTGCGACGAGGCGGGCGAGCGACACCGCGCCGTGCAACGACGACAGACCGCCCAGCCGGGCCGGCGCCACCGGCAACGGGTCGTGTCCGGGGCGCGCCAGTTCGGCCAACCAGGCGGCCATCCGGTCGACGATCTCGGGGACGCCGGCCGAGAAGCCCCCACCGATCAGCACACGCTGCGGGTGGAGCAGCTCCTGCACGCTGGTCACGGCGGCGGCCAGGGCGCGGCACGTCCGGTCGACGGCGGTGACGGCCCAGGGCTGTCCGGCGCGCACCGCCGGCCCCAGTTCGTCGAAGGTGACCTCCGCTCCCCGCAGTCGCGCCGCGCGGCGCAGGGTGGCCGGTCCGGAGGCGACCGCCTGGAGACACCCGCGCCGGCCGCAGACGCAGCTCGCCCCGCCCGACTCGACGATGACGTGCCCGATCTCGAACGAGCCACGGCCGGGTCCGGGACAGGGGACGCCACCCAGGACCAGACCGCCACCGACGCCGGTGCCCACCCCGACGTAGAGCAGATCGTCACAGCCAGAGGCCCGCGCCTCGGCGAGCGCGCCGAGATCGCCGTCGTCCGCCCAGGCGACGCTCGCCCCGGGGAACAGCGCCCGCAGGGCCGCGTCCAGGTCCAGGTCGACCCACTCCGGCCGGCTGGGCCACGAGGTGACCCGGCCCCCCGGGCCGACCGTCGCCGGCATCGCGACCCCCACCGAGCGCGGTGGGGCACCGATGCCGGCCCGCAGCTTCGTCAGTTCCCCGGCGAGTTGGGCGAGATCCCGGGTCACGCTGTGCCGGGGCGTCCAGCCGAAGGTGGACTCCCGGACGAGCCCGGCGTCGGTCTCGGCCCGCAGTGCGACCTTGGTGCCGCCGACGTCGACGCCGAGGTAGTGGGCCGTCTCCACGGTCAGCCGGCCGGGACGGCCGGACAGCGGGCGAGCAGGTCGGCGGGGCGGTGCAGCACCAGGTCGGGGCCGCCGGCGAGCAACTCGGCGATGTCCTCCGGCGGCGCCCACAGCGCGGCGGCCGAGGCGACCCCGGCGCCCTGGGCGCTGGCCAGGTCGGTCGGCGCGTCCCCGATCATGATGGCCCGCTCGGGGGGCACGTCCAGCAGGTCCAGGGCGCGTCGCACGATGTCGGGGGCCGGTTTGGGGCGGGCCACCTCGTCGGAGCCGATCACGTGGGCGAAGAACGGCAGGAGGCCGAGCCGGTCCAGCAGTGAACGGGCCCGTGGCCCGCTCTTGCCGGTGGCGATGGCCAGCCGTAGGCCGCGGACCCGCAGGGTCAGCAGCAGTTCGAGGATGCCGTCGAAGACCTGCACCTGGTCGGCGAGGCGGTAGCTCTCCCGGACGAACGGCTCCTCCATCGCCAGCGGCAGGTCCATGATCCGCATGATGTCCGGGAAGTAGCGACCCAGATGGCGACGGTACTCCCCGAAGGGCGCCGGGCCGTCGCCGACGACTTCGGCGTACGCGATGGCGAAGGCCTCGCTCATCACCGCGAAGCTGTCGACGACGACCCCGTCGAGGTCGAAGATGACCGCGTGCCGGACCGGTGCCGAGGGGTCGGTCGCGGTCGCCGGCCGGTCGACGATCGGAAATGCCATGGAGACCTCTTCACTGGTACGCGGACACCGTGCGCCGGGCACGCGCCGACCCCGCCGACGCGTAGAAGTTCTCGATCATCTGCACGATCGGCCGGGCCTCGGCGATGGCGCGGCCGCGGCTGGCCGGGTCGGCGAGCATCGCGGCGAGGTCGTCCAGTTGCCGGGTGTACTCGATGCCGATCCGCTCGGTCGGCACCGCGAGCCGGGTCGTGGCGCCCTCCCGGGTCATCGTCAGCGCCGGATCGGGCTCCCGGTTGGGGCTGAAGCCGAAGGTGCACCTCAACTCCGCGACCCCGGCCCGGCCCTCGACGCGGATCGACGACACGTCCCGCGCCTCGTGCGATGCCCAACTAGCCCGCAGGGCGACCGAGACGCCGTCGTCGCGTACCAGGAAACCGCGTGCGGTGTCCTCCACGTCGGCGGCGTCGGCGCCGGGCTGGTCCTGTCGCCACGCCGCCCGCCAGGCGTCCACGTTGACGAAGTCGTCCGACGTCACGCCGATCACCTGCGTGAAGGTGGCCGGGCCGAGCAGGAACGCCAGCGTGTCTACCAGGTGCCAGCCGAGGTCGAACAGCGCTCCCCCGCCGGCCTTGCCGCGCTGGGTGAACCAGCCGCCGGCCCGCGGCACGCCGCGGGACCGGGTCCAGCCGAGGTCGACGTGCCGGATGTCACCCAGGTCCCGCAGCGCCCGCCGCAACGCCTCGACATCACCCCGGTACCGGGCGGCGCTGCCGGCGAGCAGCATCCCGCCCCGGCGTTCGGCCATCGCGAGGACGTCGACCTCGGCAGAGGTCAGGCAGACCGGTTTCTCGACGAACACCGAGATCCCGGTGGCGAGCAACGCGCCGGCCACCTCGACGTGCAGGTGGTTGGGCACCGCGACGACGGCCAGGTCGACCTCCTTCGCGGTGAACGCGTCGACAGTGGGATGCACGGCGAGGCCCGGCTCGTCCCGGAACGCCGCCCGCGACGCCGGGTCGGCGTCGACGACCGCGACGACCTCGAAGTCGGCGTGCGCACGCAGCAGCGGCAGCCACAACTCCCGCCCCGCCCAGCCGAGCCCGACCACCGCCACCCGGATGCTCATGCGGTGGCCACGGCGGCGGCGACGATCTCGGCCGTCGCGTGCATCTCCTGCTCTCCGGCGAGCAGCACCCGGTGGTGCAGCCAGACGCAGTCCCGGCTGATGGCATCGGTGTGCGGGCAGCGCTCCGCGATGGCGTCCAGGCTCTCGTCGGGTGCGCCGAACTCCCAGAAGGCCTCCGTGCGGTAGATCGCGCGGAACCCGGCGAACGCCGGTAGACCCGCCGCCACCAGCCGGTCGACCAGGGCGTTGCGGCCGTCCTCGCTGATGCCGGGGACGCGGAACATCGCCATGTAGTGCGAGTTGCGGTCGGCGCGCACGTCGCCGCCCTGCGGCACCACCCCGTCGATCGCCCCGAGCAGCCGCGACAGCAGCGTCCAGCGCTGGTCCCGCAGCGCGATCTGCGCGTCGAGGCGACGCAGCTGTGCCCGCAGCACGGCGGCGGAGAACTCGTTGAGCCGCATGTTGGACCCGGAGATCCGGTGCAGGTAGCGGCGGTCGCCCCGGGGCCGACCACAGCTGTGCCGCAGGAAGGCCAGCTCGTACTTCTCGCTCTCCCCCTCCGGGAACACCACGGCGCCGCCCTCGCCGGCGGTCATCAGCTTGCCGTTCTGGAAGCTGAAGGTGGCGATGCTGCCCAGCTCACCGACGCGCCGGCCCTGCCACTGCGCGCCGTGCGCGTGCGCGGCGTCCTGGAGCAGCGGTACGCCGTTCTCGGCGGAGATCTTCGCCAGCGTGTCCATGTCGGCGATCAGACCGGCCATGTGCACCGGCATGATCGCCCTGGTGCGTGGCGTGACGGCGGCGGCGACCGCTCCCGGGTCGATGTTGTAGGTGTCCGGGTCGACGTCGACCGGGACGGTGACCGCGCCGAGCCGCTGGGCCGCCTGGGAGGAGGAGATGAAGGTGAAGGCCGGCACGATGACCTCGGTGCCCGGCCCGACTCCCATGACCTGCAGGGCGAGCTCCAGCGCGTGTGTGCCGTTGGTGACCGCCAGCGCGTGTTCGGCGCCATGGTGGTCGGCGAACTCTCGCTCGAACGAGTCCACTTCGGATCCGCCCATGCGCCACCACTGGCCCTGCTCGAGCGCACGGATCAGGCCGTCCCGCTCGGCGTCGTCGTGCTGAGGCCACGCGGGGAATTCTGGTGCCGGTCGCGCGTCCATGGCTCTCCGATTCTCGTGGTGGATCCCATTGGGAGAAAGCGTGAATGGCCGTGTGACAGGGAAATGGCGATTTCAGCCTCTTGCGTCATGGTATGAGCGCGGTCGGGGGCCAACATCCCTCGGTCTGGTAGTCGTCGACACGTCGCCCCAGCGGAAGAAGGAGCGGTACGAATCGAGCTGCCCGTCGAGCATGTGGAATCCATGATGGACGGTGTGCCCACGCGCCGCGGCGGCCCGCAACAGGCGGGTCTCCCGGGGGTGCATGATGATGTCGGCCACCACGCTGCCCGGTGGTAGGAGGTCCGGTCGCATCGGCAGCGGGTCGTCGGGTTCGAGCCCGAGCGGCGTGGCGTTCACCACCAGGTCGACGCCGTCGAGGTCCGGCCCGGCCGAGGTGACGGTGCGGCCGGGCCAGTGCGGGTCCAGGCGGGAGCGCAGACCGGCCAGTCGGGCGGTGTCCGGGTCACACACGGCCAACCGGTCGACCCCCGCCGACAGCAGCGCCGCCGCGATGGCGCTGCCCGCGCCCCCCGCCCCGACGAGGGCCACCCGACGGCCCGCCGGCTCGTGGCCGGCCGCCACCAGACCGGCCACGAAGCCCAGACCGTCGAAGTTCTCCGCGTACCAGCTGCCGTCGTCGTCCCGGCGCAGCGCGTTGGCGCTCCCGGCGATCCGGACCATCGGGCTGCACCGATCGGCGAGCGCGACGACCGCGGCCTTGTGCGGCACCGTGACGAAGATGCCGTCGACGTTGCCGACACACCGCAACCCGTCCAGGATCCGGGCGAGGTGTTCCGGCCGCGCGTGCACCGGGACCAGCACCGCGTCGACGCCCAGCCGGGCGAGGAGCGGGTTGACCAGCAGGGGTGAGCGCACCTGGACGACCGGATCACCCAGGACCACGTACAGCCGGGTGGTGCCGCTCACGGGTGCGGGTGTGGTCAGCACCGTCCCGCCCGCCCGGCCGAGCCCCGACCGGTCAGCATCGCGGCGACCGCGACGGCGAGTTCGACCGACTGCGCGGCGTTCAGTCGCGGGTCGCAGGCGGTCCGGTAGCGGGTGGGCAGGTCACGCTCGGTGATCCCGCAGCCGCCACCCAGGCACTCCGTCACGTCCTCGCCGGTCACCTCGACGTGGATGCCGCCCGGATGGGTGCCGAGTCCCCGGTGCACCTCGAAGAAGCCGGCCAGCTCGTCGAGCACTCCGTCGAAGTGCCGGGTCTTGAACCCGTTACCCGACAGCCGGGTGTTGCCGTGCATAGGGTCGCACTGCCAGACCACCTGGTGCCCGGAGGCGTTGACCTTCTCCACGATCGGCGGCAGCACGTCCCGGACCAGGGCGTGGCCCATCCGGCTCACCAGCGTCAACCGTCCCGGGACGGCGTCCGGGTCGAGGCGCTCCACGTACTCGACGGCCAGCTCCGGGGTCACCCCGGGACCGATCTTGACGCCGATCGGGTTGGCCAGCAGCTCCGCGAATGCGACGTGCGCCCCGCCGAGCTGACGGGTGCGCTCACCGACCCACAGGAAGTGGGCGAGACCGCTGGTCAGCCGGGCTCGGGGGGTGCAGGCATCCGCCCAGAGCACGGCCCGCTCGTAGTCGAGCAGGAGCATCTCGTGGCTCACGTAGACCCCGCCCGCGCCGACCCGGCGGACCACCTCCATCGCGCCCGCCGCGTGCGCGTGGGCCCGCAACATGCGGTACGGGTCGGGCGTCCTGGCGGCGAGGGTGGGTTCGGCGGAGTTGACGATGTCACCGCGGTACACCGGGAGGCCCGACGCGTCCACGGCATTGGACCGGGGCTTGGCGTACTGGCCTGCCATTCGCGCGATACTGACCACCGGCATCCCGGTGGCCCCGGTCAGCACGTCGGACATCCGGGACAGCACCCGCAGGTTGGCGCGCAGGTGCGACTCGGTGTTGTCGGCGAAGGTCTCGGCGCAGTCGCCGCCCTGGAGCAGGAACGCCTCACCCCGGGCGACCGAGGCGAGCCGATCGGCCAGCCGGGCCGTCTCCACCGGCGTCACGATCGGATCGACCTGCCGCAACCGCGCGACGACGGCCCGGGCCCGGTCCGGGTCCGGCCAGCCCGGCTGTTGCGCCGCGGGACGGGCCAGCGCCTCGTCCAACCGGTGGGCCAGCAGCCGATCCGCCGGGCAGCGGGCGTGCGCAGGTCCGTCGGCGTCGCCCGGCGGGTGCGGGAACCGTCTCATGTCGAGACCGCATCGGCGGTGGCGGCCCCGACCAGCGTGGCCATCGGCACCCGCGGCATCTCGTCGAGGGCCCGCCGGACCGCCGCCACCGGCACGTCGCCGACCAGTTCCGCGCCCGCGGGCCCGTCCAGGACGAAACCGAGTCCGTCGACCGCCTTCTTGTCCCGGCGCATCTGACCGACCAGGAGTTCGGGATCGACCCCGGCGGGCAGTGCGGTGGGCAGGCCGTAGTGCCGGACGACCGTCAGGTGCTCGTCCGCCCTGGCCTGGTCGATCCGACCCAGCACGTGGGCCAGCCGGCCGGCGAAGACCGTGCCGATGGCGACCGCCTCACCGTGCCGGAGCGCGAAGCCGGTCGCCAACTCCAGCGCGTGACCCAGCGTGTGGCCGTAGTTGAGCAGGTGCCGCCGGCCGGCGTCGCGCTCGTCGACCTCCACGATGCCGGCCTTGAGGGCCACGCTGGCGGCGATCTGCGCGGTCAGCGGCAGGCCGCGCAGGTCACCGGCGCCGATGAAGTGGCAGCGGGCGATCTCACCGAACCCGCTGGCCAGCTCCCGGGGCGGCAGGGTGGACAGGTAGTCCGTGTCGCAGAGCACCGCACGGGGCTGCCAGAACGCGCCGACCAGGTTCTTGCCGTCCGGCAGGTTCACCGCCGTCTTCCCGCCGACGCTGGCGTCCACCTGGGCGAGCAGCGTCGTGGGCAGGTGGATCACGTCCACCCCCCGGTGGTAGAGCGCGGCGGCCAGCCCGACGACGTCGGTGGTCGTCCCGCCGCCACAGGAGACGACGACGTCGTTCCTGGTCAACCCGAACCGCACGAACTCGCCGCACAACGCCTCCACGGTGGCGAGGGTCTTGCCGTGCTCGCCGTCGCGGGCCGGCAACAGCAGCGTCTCCACCCCCGGGTCGGGAACCCACCGCGGTGGCCGGGCCGACACCACGACCGCCCGTCTGGCACCCAACCGGCCCACCACCTCGGCGAGGGAGGAACGGACCCCCGCGCCGACGGACACGTCGTAGGAGCGGTCACCGAGCCGCACCGGAACCGTCGCGCTCACGGTGTCTTCTCCACGGTCTCCGGCCCGGGCCACCGCGCCGGGCGGGCGGCCGTCGACCGCGGCGCGGGGCGGACGCCCCTCGGCTGCGGCGCCGGGCGGGCGGCCATCAGCTCCGGCGCGCCGCCGTAGAAGGCCCACACGAAGCGGGAGTACTCCACGAAGCAGGCCCGGACGAAGTCGACGAACCATGCGAACGGATGATCCAGCTTCTCCATCGTCTCCCTTTCTGGTAACGACCGGGTTCGAGCTCAGTCGAGGTGACCGGAGAGGATGCGGGACAGCAGCATCCGGTGCTCGTCGTCGTCGGTGATCGTGCGTACCTGCTCACGACCGTTGCGGACGGTCAGGTAACGGCGCTGCCGCAGGAACACCTGCCCGTCGTCCACGGCGCGGCCACACAGGACCTCCCGGGTGTCGTCCCGGCCCGGATCGGCCAGGATCTCCCGGAAGTTGCTCTCCATCTCCTTCCAGTCGCTCCACTGCCGGGGCTGCATGGTGAAGGTGTAGACAGTGCCCCAGCGGGTGGCGACCCCCCTGCGTTGCAGCGCGATCCCGGGCCCCTGGTCGACCAGCCGGAACCGGCTGCCGTACTGGGCCTGCACCGGGGCGCAGACCCGCAGCGGCTCGACGTACGTCGGTCCCGGGTAGCCGACGTCGACCAGCCAGTCGGCACCGTCCAGGGCGACCCGGGCGAACATGTGCTCGACGTCGCTGCCGAACGCGGCCCGGCCCTCGGTGGTGCTGCCCGCCAGCAGCGTGGCCTGGTAGCCCAGCTCGCAGAGGAGCCGGTAGAACAGGCGGTTCAGGTGGTAGCACGCGCCGCCCCGCCCGTCGACGATGCTCCGGGTGAACACCGCGTCGTCGTCGAGGTCGACGACGACCACCCCGTCGTCGAGGTCGTAGGCGAGACTGCTGTACGGAATCGCCATCAGGTGCCTCTTCTGCAGCACCCGCAACGTCTCCAGGTCCACCCCGGTCATTCCCTGGCAGCCGATCCGCCGCAGGTAGCCGTCCACGTCGAACACGTCGTCACCCTCTCTCAGACGGAGATCGCCGCCGGGACGTCCGCCCGGTCGCCGTACATCAGCTCGTACAGGTGGGCGGCGATCCGTTCCGGTGTCGGATGGGTGAAGACGAGATTGGCGGCGATCTTGCGGTCGGTGAGGTCGCGCAGCCGGTTGCGCAGCTCGATGGCGGTGAGCGAGTCGAAGCCGACCTCGAACAGTCCCTGGTCGGCCTCGACGTGGTGGCCGGCCCGGTAGCCCAGCACCGCGGCCACCTGGGCCCGCACCAGATCCAGTAGGATCCCGGCCCGCTCGGCGGCCGGCAGTCCGGCCAGCCGCTCGGCGATCTGCCCGGCCTCGTCGCCGGTCGCGCCACGCGCCTGCTGTCGACCGGCCCGGACCAGGCCACGCAGCAGGTGCGGCACCGCGCCGCCGGTCGAGGCGTCGGCGCGTACGCCGCGCAGGTCCAACTTCGCGGGCACCAGCAGCGCCTGCCCGGACCCGACGGCGGCGTCGAAGAGCTCCATGCCCTCCGCAGGGGTCAGCGACAGGAGCCCGCCACGCCTGGTCATCCGGGACCTGGCGAGCTCGTCGGTGCCGGCCGCCATGCCGGTGGTCTGCTCCCACAGGCCCCACGCCAACGACAACCCCGGCAGGCCCAGCGACCGACGCTGCGCCACCAACCCGTCCAGGAACGCGTTCGCCGCCGCGTAACTACCACTACCGGCACCCATGAACACCGACGACACCGACGAGTACACGACGAACGCCGTCAACGGCAGCCCCCGCGTCAACTCGTCCAGATGCCGCACCGCCTCCACCTTCGGCGCGAAGACCTCCGCCAACCGGTCCGGGGTGACCGTGCCGATCACCCCGGCGTCCGCGACACCGGCGGTGTGCACCACCGCGGTCGGGGGGTGCTGGGCCAGCAGGGCCGCCACCTGATCCCGGTCGGACAGATCGGCGGCGACCACCGCCACCTCGGCACCCTGCCCGGTGAGCTCGGCGACCAGCGCGGTCGCGCCCTCGGCGGCCGGACCACGCCGACTGGCCAGCACCAGCCGTCGCACCCCGTGCCGGGTGACCAGGTGCCGGGCCGCGAGGGCGCCCAACGCCCCGGTGCCACCGGTGACCAGCACCGTCGCGTCCGGGCCGAACACCTTCCCGGCCGCCGGCACCGCGCCGGTGGCCCGGATGAGGCGCGGCACCGACAGCGCCGCGCCGCGCACCGCCACCTGCGGCTCACCGGAGGCCAGCACCGCACCCCACCTCGACTCCGTCGCCTCCCCGCCGGCCGGGTCGAGGTCGACCAGGACGATCCGGTCGGGGTTCTCCGCCTGCGCGGCCCGTACCAGGCCCCACACCGCCGCGCCGGCGGGATCGGTCACCGCACCGTCCCCGGCGGGCACCGCGCCCCGGGTCGCGACCACCAACCGCGACTCCTCGAACCCGCCGCCGTCGAGCCAGCACTGGACCACGTCCAGCACCCGGGTGGTCAGCCCCAGCACGTCGGTGCCGCCGACGGCTTCCAGGACCACCACCGCCGGGGCGTCCACCGTCCCCGACAACACGTCGTCGGCCAGGTCGGCCACCGCTTCGGCGTCCGCGACGGGAAGCCAGGACGGTGCCGACTCCACCCGGACCGGGGGCAGCCCGACCCACTCCAACCGGAACAGCGAGTCGGCGGGCGCGGTTCCCGCCGCGGCGGCCGCCAACTGCGCGTCGGACACCGGCCGACCCACGAGCGACTCCATCGTCACGACCAGGCCACCGGCCTCGTCCGCGGCTTCCAGCGCCATCGCGTCCGGCCCGGGGCTGGTGACCCGTACCCGCAGCACCGCGGCGCCGGCCGCGTGCAGTCGCAGCCCGTTCCAGGCGAACGGCAACGACAGTTCCTGCCCGCCCGACGCGTCGGCGGCGGACACGGCACCGACGAGGGTCGAGTGCAGGGCCGCGTCCAGCAACGCCGGGTGGATGCCGAACCTGCCGGCCTCCGCCCGGTGCTCCTCGGGGAGCGCCACCTCGGCGAAGACCTCCTCGCCCCGCCGCCACACCGCCCGGACGGCCTGGAACGTCGTGCCGTACCCGTAGCCCACCTCGGCGAGCCGGCGGTAGCCCTCGCCGATGTCCAGCGGCTGCGCGCCGGGGGGCGGCCAGGCGGTGAAGTCGAACCCGCCGCCGTGCCCCCGCGGCGCGTCCACCGCGAGCACACCTGTGGCATGCCGCGTCCAACTGTCCGCGCCGCCGTCGACGTCCTCACGCTGGGAGAACACCTCGACGGTACGGGTGCCGTGGTGGTCCGGCCCGCCGACGGCGACCTGTAGCCGGACCCCACCGTGCGGGGGGATCACGAGCGGCGCCTCGATCACCAACTCGTCGAGCACCGCGCAGCCGGCCTCGTCCCCGGCGCGGACGGCCAGCTCGACCAGTCCGGCACCGGGCACCACGACCACGTCCCGGACGGCGTGGTCGGCCAGCCAGGGGTGGGTACGCAACGAGAGGCGGGCGGTGACCACCAGGCCGTCGGACTGCGGCAGCCGGACCACCGCGCCGAGCATCGGATGGTCGGTGCCGGCCAGCCCCAACGAGACGGCGTCGGTGGCGGGCTCGGTCGCGTGCAGCCAGTAGTGCTGGTGGTCGAAGGCGTAGGTCGGCAGGTCGACGCGGCCGGTCGGGGTGGGCAGCACGCCGCCGAAGTCCACCGCGACACCGCGGACGTACAACTCGGCCATCGAGGTGAGCAGCCGGCGCAGTCCGCCCTCACCGCGCCGCAACGACCCGACGACCACCGCGTCGGTGTCGTCGGTGCTTTCGGTGATCGGCTGGACCAGCACCGGGTGCGCGCTCACCTCCACGAAGACCCGGTGCCCCTGGTCGACCAGCTCGGCCACGGCGGCACCGAAACCCACCTGGTGGCGCAGGTTGCGGAACCAGTAGCCGCCGTCGACGACCCCGGCGGCGGAGATCCACTCGCCGGTCACCGTCGAGCGGAACGGCACCACCGGCGCCTGCGCGCGGATCCCCGCCAGCGCGTCGGCGAGGGTGTCCCGGATGCGTTCCACCTGCCGGCTGTGCGAGGCGTAGTCCACAGCGATCCGGCGCACCCGCACGCCGTCGGCGGACAACGCGTCGAGCGCCTCGTCCAACGCCTCGGCGTCGCCGGCGACCACCACCGATCCGGGACCGTTGACCGCGGCCACCTCGACCCGCCCGGCCCACGGTGCGAGCCGCGCGGCGACCTCCTCCCCGCCCAGGGCGACCGAGGCCATGCCACCGCGTCCGGACAGCTCCGTGGCGATGGCCCGGCTGCGCAGCGCCACCACCCGGGCCGCGTCCTGAAGCGACAACGCACCCGCCACGCATGCCGCGGCGATCTCGCCCTGGGAATGGCCCAGCACCGCGTCGGGGAACACCCCGACCGAGGACCACACCGCCGCCAGCCCGACCATCACCGCGAAGCTCGCGGGCTGGAGCACGTCGACCCGCTCCATCAACGCGGGATCGCACTCCCCCCGCAGCACCTCCGGCAGGGACCAGTCGACCCAGGGCGCCAGCGCGGCGGCGCACTCGGTGACCCGCTCGGCGAACACCGGCGACGAGTCCAGCAACTCCCGCCCCATGCCCACCCACTGCGCCCCCTGGCCCGGGAAGACCCAGACCAGCTTTCCGGGCGGTCCCGAGGTGGTCGTCCGGCCGACCACCAGGTCGGGGGCGCTCTCGCCGTGCGCCAGCGCCCGCAGGCCGGTCAACGCCTCCTCGGCGGACCCCGCCACCACGACGGCCCGCTCCCCGAACACGGCCCGCCCGGACACCAACGCCCGCGCCACCGCCGCCAACGACGCCCCGTCGGCGTCCTCGACGACGCCGGCCAACCGGCGGGCCTGCCCGGCCAGCGAGCCGGCACTGCGCGCCGACACCACCAACGGCAGCACACCGGCCGGCGGCGCGGCGGCCACCGGCGGGGCCGGCTCGGGCGGCGCCTCCTCGATGATCAGATGCGCGTTCGTCCCGCTGATCCCGAACGACGACACCCCCGCCCGGCGCGGGTGACCGTCGCGCGGCCACTCCTGTGCCCGGGTCAGCAGCTCCACCCCTCCCCCGGACCAGTCCACCTGGGAGGTGGGGGCGTCCACGTGCAGCGTCGGGGGGATGAGGTCGTGCCGTAGCGCCTGCACCATCTTGATCACACCGGCGACGCCCGCCGCCGACTGCGCGTGGCCGATGTTCGACTTGATCGAACCCAACCACAGCGGACGGTCGGGCGACCGGTCCTGTCCGTACGTGGTCAGCAGGGCCTGCACCTCGATCGGGTCCCCCAGTGCCGTCCCGGTCCCGTGCCCCTCCACCACGTCCACGTCGGCCGGGTCGAGACCGGCGCTGGCCAGGGCACGGCGGATCACCCGCTGCTGCGAGGGTCCGTTCGGCGCGGTCAACCCGTTGGACGCGCCGTCCTGGTTCACCGCGCTGCCCCGCAGCACGGCCAGCACCCGGTGACCGCGTTCCCGCGCCACAGACAGCCGCTCCAGCACCACCACGCCGGCGCCCTCGGCCCAGCCGGTGCCGTCCGCGCCGTCCGCGTACGACTTGCACCGGCCGTCACCGGCCAGACCACGCTGCCGGGAGAACGCCACGAAGGTGCCCGGCGTCGCCATCACGGTCGCCCCGCCGGCCAGCGCCATCGAACACTCACCCTGCCGCAGCGCCTGCGCACCGAGATGCATCGCCACCAGCGAGGACGAACACGCCGTGTCGATGGTGACAGCCGGCCCCTCGAAGCCGAACACGTACGACACCCGGCCGGACGCCACGCTCGCCGCCCCGGCCGTGCTCGCGAAGCCCTCCAGCTCGGGCGCGGGCACCCCGATCCCGTAGCCCTGGGCGGAGATCCCGGTGAAGACGCCGACGTCGCTGCCCCGCAGCGAGGTCGGGTCGATGCCGACGCCCTCCAGGGCCTCCCACGACACCTCCAGCAGCAGCCGCTGCTGCGGGTCCATGGCCAACGCCTCCCGGGGCGAGATCCCGAAGAACCCGGCGTCGAACAGGCCGGCGTCGGCGAGGAAGCCGCCCCGGCTGGTGGTGGAGGTGCCCCGGTTGTCGGGGTCCGGGTCGAACAGGTCCGCCAGGTCCCAGCCCCGGTCGGTGGGGAAGGGCGACACGCCCTCGCGGCCGTCGCGTACCAGCCGCCACAGGTCGTCCGGGCTGGTCACCCCGCCGGGCAGCCGACAGGCCATGCCCACGATCGCGATCGGCTCGTCCGGGTCCGCCACGGCGGCGACCGGGGTGGGCGTGCCGGCCACCCGCTCGCCCAGCACCCCGTGCAGGTAGCGGGCGAGGGCGACCGGGTTCGGGTAGTCGAAGACCAGGGTCGCCGGCAGTTTCAGCCCGGTCGCCTCCCGCAGCCGGTTGCGCAGTTCGACTGAGGTCAGCGAGTCGAATCCGGCGTCCTTGAACGCCGTGTCCGGGCGCACCGCGTCCGCGCCGGCGTGCCCGAGCACGAACGCGACCTGACCGCGTACCAGGTGCAGCAGCAGCGCCTCCTGCGCGGCCGGGTCGAGACCGGCCAGCCTGCGGACCAGGTCCTGGTCCCCGGCCGCCGCCGCGCGGGCCTGCTGCCGGGTCGGCCGGACCAGGCCGCGCAGCAGGTACGGCACGGTCGCCCGGGTCGCCCGCAGGTCCAGCTTGACCGGCACCAGCAGCGCCTGGTCGGTGCGCACGGCCGCGTCGAACAGGGCCATCCCCTCGGCTGGCCCGATCGCCAGGACGCCACCACGGCTGGCCCGTGCCTGGTCGGCCTCGCCCAGGTGGGCGGTCATCCCGTCGGTCTGCTCCCACAGGCCCCACGCCAGCGACACCGCCGGCAGGCCGGCCGCGCGGCGGCGGGCGACCGTGGCGTCCAGGAAAGCGTTCGCCGCCGCGTAGTTGCCCTGCCCGGCGGAGCCGAACACCCCGGACGCGGACGAGAACACCACGAACGCGTCGAGGTCCAGCCCCCGGGTGAGCTCGTCGAGGTGCCGGACCGCGTCCACCTTGGGGGCGAACACGGTGGCCAACCGGTCGGCGGTCAACGCCCCGATCACGCCGTCGTCCAACACACCCGCGGTGTGCACCACGGCCGTCGGCCGGTGCGCGGCCAGCAGCGCCGCCACCTGGTCGCGGTCCGACACGTCACAGGCGACGACCGAGACCACGGCGCCCTGCCCGGTCAGCTCGGCGGCCAGCTCCTGCGCACCGTCGGCGGCCGGACCACGCCGGCTGACCAGGACCAGCCGCCGCACCCCGTGTCCTGACACCAGGTGCCGCGCGACAAGCGCGCCCAACGACCCGGTGCCGCCGGTGACCAGGACCGGCCCCGGCCCGTCGAAGCCGGTCGTCGCGGCGTCCGACGGGGCCGCCACCCGGGCCAGCCGGGGTACCGAGAGCCCGGTGCCCCGCACCGCGACCTGCGGTTCACCCGCCGCCAGCACCGGCCCCAGCGCCTGCTCGACGGTGTCGTCGGGGTCGAGATCCAGCAGCACGATCCGGTCCGGGTTCTCGGCCTGCGCCGACCGCACCAGCCCCCAGACCGCCGCCGCGGCGGCGTCGGCCACCCCGCCGTCACCGGCGGGCACCGCACCCCGGGTCACCACCACCAGCCGCGACTCCTGCGGACCGGCGTCCAGCCACACCTGGAGGACGTCGAGCGCCCGCGCGGTCACGGCCAGCGCGTCGTCCGCGCCGACCGCCTCGAACACCACCACCGCCGGCGGGTCGTCGACCAGGGCCACCACGTCGTCGACGGTCGCCACCGACGCCCACGACGGCACGGGTTCCCCGGCGACCGCCGGCAGCGCGGTCCACTCCACCCGGAACAACGAGTCGCGGGACGGGCCGGCGTCCCGCTGGTCGACCGACACCGGCCGGGACACCAACGAATCCACCGACAGCACCGGGGCACCCGTCGGGTCCGCCGCCTCCACCGCGATGGCGCCGGGGCCTGCGGAGGTGATCCGCACCCGCAGCGCCGACGCGCCGGCGGCGTGCAGCACCATCCCGTTCCAGGCGAACGGCAGCACCGGCGGGCCGGCATCCTCCGCCGCCGCGGTGCCGAGCATGCCGGCGTGCAGGGCGGAGTCCAACAACCCGGGGTGGATGCCGAAGCCGCCCGACCCGGTGCCGGTCTCCGCCGGCAACGCGACCTCGGCGAACACCTCCTCGCCCCGCCGCCACACCGACCGCAGCCCCTGGAACGTCGGGCCGTACGCGTAGCCCCGCTCGGCCAGGTCGGCGTAGACACCGCCCGTCTCGACCGGCTGGGCGCCCGGCGGCGGCCAGGCGGTGAAGTCGAACCCGGCGGGCCGCGCCGCCGGCCCGACCGACAGCAGGCCCGTGGCGTGCCGGGTCCACTCGTCGGCATCGTCGTCGCGCTGCGAGTACACGTCCACCGGGCGGGTCCCGCCGTCCCCGGCGGCGCCCACGGCGACCAGCACCCGCACCCCGCCGCGCTCCGGGACGCGCATCGGCGTCTCGATGACCAGCTCGTCGAGCACCGGGCACCCGACCTCGTCGCCCGCGCGGACCGCCAACTCGACCAGGCCGGTCCCGGCCACCAGCACCCGGCCACCGATCGCGTGGTCGGCCAGCCACGGGTGCGACCGCAGCGACAGCAGCGACGTGAACACCAGCCCGTCGGACTGCGGCAGGCGTACCACCGCACCCAACAGCGGGTGGTCGACGGCGGACTGCCCCAACGACGTCGCGTCCGCCCCGGCCCCGCCGGGCGGCAGCCAGTAGTTCCGCTGATCGAAGGCGTACGTCGGCAGGTCGACGTGCCCGGTCACCGGCGGCAGCAGGCCGGCCCAGTCGACCGGGACGCCCCGGACGAACAACTCGGCAAGCGCGGTCAGCAGCGTCCGGTCCTCCGGGCGGCCGTCGCGCAGCGCCGGGACGCACCTGACCTCGGCGTCCGTCGCGGCGGCGGTCTCCGCCACCATCGCGGTCAGCGTCGCGCCCGGCCCGAGTTCCACGAACAGGTCGCCGCCGTACGCCAGCGCGGCGGCGATCCCGTCGGCGAACCGGACCGGCCGGCGTACGTGCGCCGACCAGTACCCCGGGTCCGCGAGTTCGCCCGGCTCCGCCAGCCGGCCTGTCACGTTCGACACCACCGGGATCGTCGGCTGATGCCAGGTCACCCCGGCGATCTCGGCGGCGAACCCGGCCAGCATCGGCTCCATCTGGTGGGCGTGGAACGCGTGCGAGACGACTAGCTGCTTCGTCTTGTGGCCCCGCTCGCGCAGCCGGTCCGCCGCGGCGAGGGTGGCGTCGTGGTCGCCGGAGAGCACCACGGAGGACGGGCCGTTGACCGCGGCGAGCTCCACCCGTTCGTCGAGGAGGTCGGCGACCTCCGCCTCGCTCGCGGCCACCGCGACCATCACCCCGCCCGGCGGCAACGCCTGCATGAGCCGGCCGCGTGCCGCGACCACCCGGGCCGCGTCGGCGAGCGACAACACCCCGGCGGCGTACGCGGCGGTGAGCTCGCCGATCGAGTGCCCGATCACCAGGTCCGGCCGCACCCCCCACGAGGTGACCAGCCGGAACAGCGCGCTCTCCAGCGCGAACAGGCCGGCCTGGGTGAACACCGTCTGGTTCAGCAGGTCACCGCTGCGCGGCAGCCGGTCCAGCACGACGTCGCGCACCGGGTGGTCGATCCAGCCGGCCAGACACGCGTCGAGGTGCGCGCAGACCTCGTCCAGCGCCTGCGCGAACACCGGATACCTGTCGTACAGCTCACGGCCCATGCCGGGCCGCTGCGCGCCCTGCCCCGGGAAGACCAGCACGACCCGGCCGGGCGTAACCGAACCGGTCACCACCTCGGGGGCGGCCTCGCCGCCGGCCAGCGCGCGCAGCCCGGCGACCGCCTGCGCGGTGGTGTCCGCCACCAGCACGGCGCGCTCACCGAGCACCGCCCGCTCGGTCAGCAGGGCCGTCGCCACCCGGGCCAGCGGCAGCTCGGTGCCGGCGAGGAAGGCGGCCAGCCGATCCGCCTGCGCGGTCAGCGAGGCGGCGCTGCCCGCCGACACGACAAGCGGCACCAGCCCGGTGGGCGCCTCCGCCGGGGCCGTCGCGACGTCGGCGGCGGGGGCCTCTTCGAGGATCACGTGCGCGTTGGTGCCGCTGATCCCGAAGGCGGAGACCCCGGCGCGGCGCGGTTGGCCGTCGCGCGGCCAGTCGCGCGCCCCGGTCAACAGCTCGACCGCGCCGGCGGACCAGTCGACCTGCGGCGTGGGCTCGTCCACGTGCAGCGTGGGCGGCAGCACGCCGTGCCGCAGCGCCTGCACCATCTTGATCACGCCGGCCACGCCCGCCGCCGCCTGGGTGTGCCCGATGTTGGACTTGACGGATCCCAGCCACAGCGGGCGGCCCGGTTTGCGGCCCTGGCCGTAGGTCGCGATCAGGGCCTGGGCCTCGATCGGGTCGCCGAGCGCGGTACCCGTCCCGTGGGCCTCCACGGCGTCCACCTCCGCCGGGGTCAGCCCGGCCCCGGCCAGCGCCTTGCGGATCACCCGCTGTTGCGACGGGCCGTTCGGCGCGGTCAACCCGTTCGAGGCGCCGTCCTGGTTCACCGCGCTGCCCCGCAGTACGGCCAGGATCCGGTGGCCACGCTCCCGGGCCACCGACAGCCGTTCCAGCACCACCACACCGACACCCTCGGACCAACCGGTGCCGTCCGCGGCGGCGGCGAACGCCTTGCTCCGCCCGTCGGCGGCGAGCACCCGCTGCCGGGAGAACGCCACGAACGTGCCGGGTGTCGGCATCACGGTCGCCCCGCCGGCCAGCGCCATCGAGCACTCCCCCAGCCGCAGCGACTGCGCGGCCAGGTGGATCGCCACCAGCGACGACGAACAGGCGGTGTCGATGGTGACCGCCGGCCCCTCGAACCCGAAGGTGTACGACACCCGGCCGGACGCGACGCTCGACGCCGACCCGGTGCCGGCGAAGGCCTCCAGCTCCGGCGTGATCGACCCGGCCCCGTAGCCCTGGGTGAACACCCCGGAGAACACCCCGACGTCGGTGCCGTGCATCGACGTCGGATCGACCCCGGCGTCCTCCAGCGCCTCCCACGACGTCTCCAGCAGCAGTCGGTGCTGCGGGTCCATCGCCAGCGCCTCCCGGGGGGAGATCCCGAAGAGGCCGGCGTCGAACTGCCCGGCGCCCGTCAGGAAACCACCCTGACTGGTGTACGAGGTGCCGGGGCGGTCCGGGTCCGGGTCGAACAGGCCCTCCAGGGGCCAACCCCGGTCCTCGGGGAAGTCGGAGAGGGCGTCCACCCCGTCGGCCACCAGCCGCCACAGCTCCTCCGGCGAGGACACCCCACCGGGGAACCGGCACGCCATGCCCACGACGGCCAACGGCTCGTCGGCGTGCCCGGAACCCCGCTGCCGCAGGGTGTGCAGCTCGGCGGTGACGCGCTTGAGGTACTGCAGGAGCTTCTCGTCAGTGGCCATTGTCGTCTGTCCTCACGAAGGTGTCGATGGGGTCCGGCGGCGCGCACCGAGGTCAGGTGAGTCCGAGTTCCGCGTCGATGAAGTCGAGGACGTCGTCGGCGGAGGCGGATTCGAGTTGCTCCGCCACCGAGGCGACCTCGCCCTGCCCACGGACCCCTGTGCACCTGGCGACCAGCCCCTGCAGGCGGAGCGTGAGGGCGGATCTCGTCGACTCGTCGAGCGTCAGCTCGCCAATCAGCGACTCGACCTCCTCGATCCTGGCCGTGACCCGGGTGAGTGCGTCACCACCGGTGCCCAGTTCGTCGCGCAGGTGCCGGGCGAGGGCGTACGGGGTGGGATAGTCGAACGCCATCGTGGCGGGCAGTTTCAGGCCTGTCGCGTCCCGCAGCCGGTTACGCAGCTCCACCGACGTCAACGAGTCGAACCCGGCGTCCTTGAACGCCCCGTCCGCCCGGACCGCCGCCGCGCCGGAGTAACCGAGCACCACCGCGACCTGGGCACGCACCAGGTCCAACAGCACCGCCTCCTGCTCCGCCGGAGCGAGTCCGGCGAGCCGCCGGGCCAGCCCGCCGTCGCCGTCGGCCGCCCGCCGCGCCTGCTGCCGTCCGGGCCGGACCAGGCCGCGCAGCAGGTGTGGCACCACACCGCCGGCACGCAGCTGGCGGAGGTCGAGTTTGACCGGCACCAGCAACGCCTGCCCGGCGGCGAGCGCGGCGTCGAACAGGTCGACACCCTCCGCCGCGGTGATCGGCCGCACGCCACCCCGACTCATCCGGGCCTGGTCGGCTCCGCCGAGGTGCGAGGTCATCCCGGTGGCCTGCTCCCACAGGCCCCACGCCAGCGACAAGCCGGGCAGCCCGGCCGCCCGACGGTTCGCCGTCGTGGCGTCCAGGAAGGCGTTCGCCGCCGCGTAGTTGCCCTGGCCGGGCGAGCCGAACACCCCCGAGCCGGAGGAGAACACCACGAACGCGTCGAGGTCCGTGCCCCGGGTCAGTTCGTCGAGATGCCGTACCGCGTCCACCTTGGGGGCGAACACCCGCGCCAACCGCTGCGGGGTCAACGCCTCGACCACCCCGTCGTCCAGCACGCCGGCGGTGTGCACGATCCCGGTCGGGCGGTGCTGTGCGAGCAGGGCCGCCACGTCGTCGCGGCGGGACAGGTCGCAGGCGACGACAGACACCTCGGCGCCCTGCCCGGTCAGCTCCACGACCAGGTCCGCCATGCCCTCGGCGTCCGGTCCCCGCCGGCTGGCCAGCACCAGACGTCGTACGCCGTGCCGGGCCACCAGGTGCCGGGCCGTCAACACCCCGAGCACACCCGCACCGGACACCAGCACCGTCCCGTGTGGACCGAATCCGGCGGGAGCCTGCGACGCGGGCGCGTCGGCGGGAGCCTGCGACGCGGGCGCGTCGGCGGGGGTCTGCGACGCGGACGTGTCGGCGCGGGCCAGGCGCGGGACGAGGAGGTTCCCCGCGCGGACGGCGACCTCCGGTTCCCCGCTCGCCAGCACCGGCCCCAGGACCTGCTCCGCGGCACCGTCGGCGTCGAGGTCCAGCAGGACGATCCGGTCGGGGTTCTCGGCCTGGGCGGAACGCATCAGCCCCCACACCGCCGCCGCGCTCGGGTCGACCACCGCCCCGTCGCCAACCGGCACCGCCCCCCGCATCACCACAAGCAGTCGCGCCTGCTCCGCCCGGCCCAGCCAGTCCTGGAGCGCCGCCAACGCGTGCGAGGTCACGGCCAGCGTGTCGGCTCCACCGGCCACCTCCAGCACCTCGACGTCGGGCCGGGCGTCGGCCGATGTCGCCGCCGGGGCGGTCAGGCCGGTCCACTCCACCCGGAACAACGCGTCCTGCGGCGTCGTGGCGGCGGCGAGCCCGGCGACGGTGACCGGACGGTGCACGACCGACTCGGCCGTCAGCACCGGGCTGCCGGTCCCGTCGGCCGCCGCCAGCGAGACGACACCGGCCGCGCCGGGCACCAGCCGTACCCGCAGCGCCGAGGCGCCGGCCGCGTGCAGCGCCAGCCCGGCCCAGTCCAGCGGTAGCCGCAGTTCGTCGGGGTCGCCGTCGGCGGTGGGCAGAGTGGCGTGCAGGGCCGCGTCCAGCAGCGCGGGATGGATCCCGAAGCCGGCCGCCTCCGTGGCCACCTCGTCCGGCAGGGCGACCTCGGCGAACACCTCCTCGCCCCGCTGCCACACCGCGCGCAGCCCCTGGAAGGCGGGGCCGTGGACGTACCCACGTGCGGACAGGTCGGGGTAGCGGTCCGCCGGGTCGACCTGCCGCGCACCGATCGGCGGCCAGGTGGCGAAGTCGAACTCCGGGGCCGGCGGCGACGCGGCGGACAGCGTGCCCCGGGCGTGCCGGGTCCACCCGTCGTCGACGCCGTCGGGCAGCGAGTGCACCTCCACCGTCCGGGTGCCGTCGTCCGCCGGCCCGCCCAGGGACACCTGCACCCGGACCCCGCCGTGCTCGGGCAGCACCAGCGGCGACTCGGTGACGAGCTCGTCGAGCGCCGGGCACCCCACCTCGTCGCCGGCCCGCACCGCCAACTCCACAAGCGCGCTGCCGGGCAGCAGCACCACCCCGCCGACGACGTGGTCGGCCAGCCAGGAATGCGACCGTAGCGACAGCCGCGCGGTGAACACCCGGCCGTCGGAGCGGGGCAGCGGGACCGTCGCCCCCAGCAGCGGGTGCTCCGTCGCCCACTGACCGAGCGACGCCGCGTCGGTCGCGGACTCCTCGGGCCGGAGCCAGAAGTGCTGCCTGTCGAAGGCGTAGGTCGGCAGGTCGACGTGCCCGGCGACGGGCGGCAGGACCCCGGTCCAGTCGACCGGTACGCCCCTGACGAACAGCTCGGCCATCGAGGTGAGCAGGCGGCGCGTCCCGCCGTCGTCGCGCCGCAGCGTGCCCGTCACCACGACGTCGGTGTCGTCGACGATCTCGCTGATCGGCTGGACCAGCACCGGGTGGGCGCTCACCTCGACGAACACCCGGTAGCCCTGCGCGACCAGGTCGGCCACCGCCGGCCCGAACCCGACCCGTCGGCGCAGGTTCTCGTACCAGTAGTCGCCGTCGGTCACCCCGGCGTCGCGGATCCACTCCCCCGTCACCGTCGAGTGGAACGGCACCGTCGGGGCCTGTGCGGTGATCCCGGCCAGCGTGTCGGCGAGGGCGTCGCGGATGTCCTCCACGTGCCGGCTGTGCGAGGCGTAGTCCACCGCCACCCGCCGTACCCGGACCTGCTGCCCGGCCAGCGCCTCCAGCGCCTCGTCCAACGCCTCGGCGTCCCCGGCGATCACCAGCGACGACGGGCTGTTCACCGCGGCCACCTCGACCCGGTCCGCCCAGGGCCGCAACCGGGCGAGGACGTCCTCCTCGCCGAGCGCGACCGAGGCCATCCCGCCCCGGCCGGACAGCTTCGCGGCGATGGCCTGGCTGCGCAGCGCCACCACCCGTGCGGCGTCCGCGAGGGAGAGCGCGCCGGCCGTGCAGGCCGCGGCGATCTCGCCCTGGGAGTGGCCGACGACCGCGTCGGGCAGCACACCCACCGACGCCCACACCGCCGCCAGCCCGAGCATGACCGCGAAGCTGGCCGGCTGGAGCACGTCGACCCGATCGGTCAGTCCCGGATCCGCGTCACCGCGCAGCACGTCGATCAGCGACCAGTCGATCCACGGCGTCAACGCGGCGTCGACCTCGGCGATCCGCGCGGCGAAGACGGGGGACGAGTCGAGCAGTTCCCGGCCCATCCCGACCCACTGGGTCCCCTGACCGGGGAACACCCACACGACCTTGCCCGCCGGGCCCGCACCGGTCAGCACACCGGGGGCGGTCTCGCCCCGGGCCAACGCGGCCAGCCCGGCCGACGCCTCCCCGGCCGAACCCGCGACCACCACGGCGCGCTCGTCGAAAAGGGTCCGGTGCGAGAGCAGCGCGCCGGCCACCTCCACCAGCGGCACCGGGGCCGACTCCAGGTACGACGCGAGCCGGGCGGCCTGGCCGGTCAACGACCCGGCGCTGCGCGCCGTCACCACCAGCGGCACCACCCCGGGCGCCGACACCTCGGCATCGGGTGCCTCGGACGCCTCCTCGGGTGCTTCCTCCGGTGCCTCCTCGATGATCAGGTGCGCGTTGGTCCCGCTGATCCCGAACGACGACACCCCGGCGCGACGTGGCCGGTCACCGCGCGGCCACTGCCGGGCCCCGGTCAACAGCTCCACCGCACCCGCCGACCAGTCGACCTCGGTGCTGGGCTGCTGTACGTGCAGGGTGGGCGGCAGCACCCCGTGCCGAAGCGCCTGCACCACCTTGATCACGCCGGCCACCCCGGCCGCCGCCTGGGTGTGCCCGATGTTCGACTTCACCGAGCCCAGCCACAACGGCTGCCCCGGTTCCCGGCCCTGACCGTAGGTGGCAAGCAGCGCCTGCGCCTCGATCGGGTCACCCAGCACCGTGCCCGTGCCGTGCCCCTCGACCAGGTCCACCTCGGACGGTGACAGCCCGGCATTCGCCAACGCCGCCCGGATCACCCGCTGCTGCGACGGACCATTCGGCGCCGTCAACCCGTTCGACGCACCATCCTGATTCACCGCACTACCCCGCAACACCGCCAACACCCGATGACCACGCTCCCGCGCCACCGACAACCGCTCCAACACCACCACCCCCACCCCCTCCGCCAACCCCATCCCATCCGCACCCTCCGCAAACGCCTTACACCGCCCATCCGCCGCCAACCCCCGCTGCCGGGAAAAGGACAGGAAGGAACCGGGCTGGGCCATCACCATCGCGCCGCCGGCCAGCGCCGCCGAACACTCGCCCTGCCGCAGCGCCTGCACGGCCAGGTGCATCGCCACCAGCGACGACGAACAGCCGGTGTCCACGGTCACCGCCGGCCCCTCGAAACCGCACACGTACGACACCCGGCCGGTGGCGATGCACGGCGCGGCACCGGTGCCGGCGAACCCCTCCAGCTCCGGCGCGACCGGGCGACCGGAGCCGGCCCCGTAGCCCTGACTGGACAACCCGGTGAACACGCCGACGTCGGTGCCGCGCCACGACGAGGGGTCCACGCCCGCCCGTTCCATCGCCTCCCAGGACGCCTCCAGCAGCAGCCGCTGCTGGGGGTCCATCGCCAGCGCCTCGCGGGGTGAGATCCCGAAGAATCCGGCGTCGAACAGGCCGGCGTCGGAGAGGAAACCGCCCCGGCTGGTGGTGGAGGTGCCCGGCCGGTCGGGATCCGGATCGAACAGGACGTCGAGGTCCCAGCCCCGGTCGGTGGGGAAACCGGCGACCGCGTCGACCCCGTCCACCACCACCCGCCAGAGGTCGTCCGGCGAGGTCACCCCGCCCGGGTACCGGCAGGCCATCCCGACGATCGCGATCGGCTCCCGTGCCTGGTCCTCGACCTCGCGCAGCCGCCTGCGGGCGTCGCGGGCGTCGCCGATGGCCCGCTTGAGGTAGTCGCGGAGTTGCACCTCGTCAGCCATGGAAACTCAGCTCCCCGGGGATGTCCGTGTCCGATTGCCGGTCTGCGGGTCGTGCGGTGGTCAGGCGAAACGGTCGACGAGCGCGAAGAGCTCCTCGTCGCTGGCGGTGTCGAGGTCGTCGTCGGACGGCCCCGGATCGGCCGCCGCCTCGGCCGTGTCGAGCAGCTCCCGCAGGCGCGCGGTGATCCGGTCGCGGGCCTCGTCGTCGCCGGCCACGGCACCGATCGCCGAGTCCAGGCCGGCGAGGTCGGCCAGGACGGAGTCGACCGGCGACACCTCCTCGACGGCGATCTCGGCCCGCAGGTGGCGGGCCAGGGCCTGCGCGTTCGGGTAGTCGAAGACCAGGGTGGCCGGCAGCTTCAGACCGGTCGCCTCGCGGAGCCGGTTACGCAGCTCCACCGAGGTGAGCGAGTCGAACCCGGCGTCCTTGAACGCCGCGTCCGCCCGGACGGCCCCCGCCTCGGCGTGCCCGAGCACCACCGCGACCTGGGTCCGTACCAGCTCCAGCAGCAGCGTCTCCTGGTCGGCCGGGGCGAGTTCGGCGAGTCGACGGGCCAGCCCGCCGTCCCCGCCGGCCGCCGCCCGCGCCGACTGCCGCCCCACCCGGACCAGTCCCCGCAACAGAGGCGGTACGCCCCCACCGGCAGCGGCGTCGGCCCGGACCTCCCGCAGGTCCAGCCGGACCGGCACCAGCAGCGCCGGCCCGGACGCCAGGGCGGCATCGAACAGCGCCATGCCGTCCGAGGACCCGAGACCGCGTACGCCGCCGCGCCCCTCACGCCGGCTCATCCGGTCCAGGGTGACGTCGTCGATGGTGTCCGCCATCCCGGTGAGCTGCTGCCACGGCCCCCAGGCCAGCGACAACCCGGGCAGACCCGCCGCCCGGCGCTGGGCCATCAGGCCGTCCAGGTAGGCGTTGGCCGCCGCGTAGCCGCCGCTGCCCGCGCCCATGAAGATCGACGAGGCGGACGAGTAGACGACGAACGCGTCGAGGGCGAGGTCACGGGTCAGCTCGTCCAGGTGGCGTACCGCGTCGACCTTCGGGGCGAACACCCGGGCCAGCTTCTCCGGGGTCAACGCCCCGACCACCCCGGCGTCGAACACCCCCGCCGTGTGCACGACGGCGGTCGGACGCTCCTGCGCCAGCAGGGCGGCGACCTGATCCCGGTCGGACAGGTCACCGGCCCACACCGACACCTCGACGCCCTGCGCGGTCAGCTCGGTGACCAGCTCGGCCACCCCGTCGGCGGCGTGGCCCCGCCGGCTGGCCAGCACCAGCCGCCGCACCCCGTGGCCGGCGACCAGGTGCCGGGCCGCGAGAGCACCCAACGTGCCGGCCCCCGAGATCAGCACTGTCGACTCCGGGCCGAACCCGGACGGGGAGCCGGCGCCCCGGGGGACGCGGGCGAGGCGCGGCACGGCCAGCGTCGACCCGCGTACCGCCACCTGCGGCTCGCCGCTGCCCAGCACCGCGCCAAGCACCGCCTCCGGTCCGTCGGGAGTGGCGGGATCGGCGTCCAGCAGCACGATCCGGTCCGGGTTCTCGACCTGGGCGGCCCGCACCAGACCCCACACCGCCGACGCCGCCGGGTCGGTCACCCCGCCGTCACCGGCGGGCATCGCGCCCCGGGTGGCCACCACGAGCCGCGACTCGTCCCGCTCGCCCGCCGCCAGCCAGGCCTGCACGACCGCCAGGACCCGCGAGGTCACGGCCAGCGCGTCGCCGGCACCGACCGCCGTCACCACCACCGCGTCGGGCACCTCGGTCAGGGCGGCCACATCGTCGGGGCCGTCCACCGCCACCCAGGACGGCGAGGGCTGCCCGGCGACAGTGGCGAGCGCGGTCCAGTCGACCTGGAACAGGGCATCGGTCCCGGCCGGGTCCACCTGGTCGGTGGAGACCGCGCGCAACACCAACGAGTCCATCGTCAGGACCGGTCCGCCGGTCTGGTCGGCGGCCTCGACGACCATCGTGTCCGGTCCGCCGGTGGTGACCCGGACCCGCAGCGCCGCCGCGCCCACCGCGTGCAGCACGAGACCGTTCCAGGCGAACGGCATCACCGACCGCCCGGGTTGCCCCTGCGGCTCGTCCGCCGCGGCGGCGACGGTGCCGGTCTGCAGGGCCGCGTCCAGCAGCGCCGGGTGCAGGCCGTAGCCGGCGGCCTCGGCGCGGTGCTCCTCGGGCAGGGCGACCTCGGCGAACACCTCGTCGCCCCGCCGCCACACAGTCCGCACTCCCTGGAACGCGGGACCGTAGCCGTAACCCCGCTCGACCAGGTCGGCGTAGAAGTCGCCGACCTCGACCCGCTGCGCGCCCGGGGGCGGCCACGCCGTGAAGTCGAACCGGTCGCCGCTGTCGCCCGGCCGTGCCGACAACGAACCCGTGGCGTGCCGGGTCCACCCGTCGGCGGCCTCCCCGCGCTGCGAGTACACGTCCACCTGGCGTACGCCGTCGTCGTCCGGTCCGCCCACAGCGACCTGGACCCGCACCCCGCCGTGTTCGGGAACCACGAGCGGCGTCTCCGTCACGAGTTCGTCGAGCACCGGGCAGCCCACCTCGTCGCCGGCCCGCAGGGCCAACTCCACCAGGCCGGTGCCGGGGAAGAGCACCACGCCACCTATCGCGTGGTCGCCCAGCCACGGATGCGACCGCACCGAGAGCTGCGACGTGAAGACCACCCCGTCGGACTGGGGCAACCGCACCACCGCGCTCAACAGCGGGTGATCCGGCGCGGACTGGCCGAGCGCCGTCGCGTCGGTCGCCGTGTCGGCCGACCGGAGCCAGTAGTGCCGGTGGTCGAAGGCATAGGTCGGCAGCTCCGCCCGGGCCGACGCCGAGGCCGGCAGCCACGGGGTCCAGTCCACAGGTACGCCCCGGACGAACAGTTCGGCAAGCGAGACGAGCATCCGGCGCGGACCGCCGTCGTCGCGGCGCAGCGAGCCGGTGACCAGCACGTCGGCGTCGTCCACGATCTCGTTGACCGGCTGGACCAGCACCGGGTGCGCGCTGACCTCCAGGAAGATCCGGAACCGCCGGTCGAGCAGCTCGGCCACCGCCGGGGCGAACCGGACCTGGTGGCGCAGGTTCCGGTACCAGTAGTTCCCGTCCAGCACCCCGGCGTCGGTGATCCATTCACCCGTCACGGTCGAGTAGAAGGGCACCGCCGGCGCCTGCGCCGTGATCCCGGCCAGCGCTTCGGCAAGCGTTTCCCGGAGGTCCGCCACGTGCCGCGAGTGCGACGCGTAGTCCACCGCCACCCGCCGTACCCCGACGTCCTGGCCCGCCAGCGACGCCAGCGCCTCGTCCAGGGCCTCGGCGTCCCCGGCGACCACCACCGACGTCGGGCCGTTCACCGCCGCCACCTCGACCCGGTCGGCCCACGGCGCCAGCCGGGCGACGGCGTCGTCCTCGCCGAGCGCCACGGTCGCCATGCCGCCCTTTCCCGACAGCGTCGAGGCGATGGCCCGGCTGCGCAGCGCCACCACCCGGGCGGCGTCGTCGAGCGACAGCGCCCCCGCCACGCAGGCCGCCGCGATCTCACCCTGCGAGTGGCCCAGCACGGCGTCGGGCCGTACGCCGGCCGACGTCCAGACCGCGGCCAGGCCGACCATCAGGGCGAAGCTGGCCGGCTGGAGCACGTCGACCCGGTCGGTCAGCTCGGGATCGGCCTCGCCACGCAGCACCTGCTCCAGCGACCAGTCGATCCACGGGGCCAGGGCGGTGGCGCAGTCGGCGATCCGGGCGGCGAACACCGGTGAGGAGTCCAGCAACTCGCGGCCCATCCCGACCCACTGCGAACCCTGGCCCGGGAACACCCACACCAGCTTCCCTGGCGCGCGGGCGCTGCCGGTCACCACCCCGGCGGTGTCCTCCCCCCGGGCGAGGGCGCCGAGCCTGGTCAGTGCCTCCTCGGTCGAACCGGCCACCACGACGGCGCGGTCGTCCAGCACGGCCCGGCCGGCGGCCAACGTGGCGGCCACCCCGGTGAGCGGCGACCGGGTCGTCGCGAGGAACCCGGCCAGCCGCTCCGCCTGCCCGGCCAACGCCGCCGCGCTGCGCGCCGTCACCACCAGCGGCACCACCCCGTCGGCCGGCACCCCGTCGGCCGGCACCCCGTCAGTGGCGGGCACCTCCTCGGGTGCCTCCTCGATGATCAGGTGCGCGTTGGTCCCGCTGACCCCGAACGACGACACACCGGCGCGACGCGGATGCCCGTCGCGGGGCCACGGACGGGCCCCGGTCAGCAGCTCCACCGCGCCCTCGGACCAGTCCACCCCGGTGCTGGGGGCGTCGACGTGCAGGGTGGGCGGCAGCACCCCGTGCCGCAGCGCCTGTACCACCTTGATCACGCTGGCCACCCCGGCGGCGGCCTGGGCGTGACCCACGTTCGACTTCAACGACCCCAACCACAACGGCCTCCCGGGCTCCCGGTCCTGGCCGTAGGTGGCAAGCAACGCCTGCGCCTCGATCGGATCGCCGAGGGACGTCCCGGTGCCGTGGCCCTCGACCAGGTCCACCTCGGACGGTGACAGCCCGGCATTCGCCAACGCCGCCCGGATCACCCGCTGCTGCGACGGACCATTCGGCGCCGTCAACCCGTTCGACGCACCATCCTGATTCACCGCACTACCCCGCAACACCGCCAACACCCGATGACCACGCTCCCGCGCCACCGACAACCGCTCCAACACCACCACCCCCACCCCCTCCGCCAACCCCATCCCATCCGCACCCTCCGCAAACGCCTTACACCGCCCATCCGCCGCCAACCCCCGCTGCCGGGAGAACACCACGAAGGAGTTGGGGCTGGACATCACCATCACCCCGCCGGCCAGCGCCATCGTGCACTCGCCCTGCCGCAGCGCCTGCGCCGCCAGGTGCATCGCCACCAGCGACGACGAGCAGGCGGTGTCCACGGTCACCGCCGGCCCCTCGAAACCGAACACGTACGACACCCGGCCCGAGGCGACGCTCGACGCCACCCCGGTCCCCGCGAAGCTCTGCATCTCCGGCCCGATCGGACCGGACCCGTAACCCTGCGGGGCGGTGCCGACGAAGACGCCGACGTCGGCGCCCTTCAGCGCGGTCGGGTCGACGGCGGCGTTCTCGAAGGCCTCCCAGGAGGCCTCCAACAGCAACCGCTGCTGCGGATCCATGGCCAGCGCCTCACGCGGTGAGATGCCGAAGAACCCGGCGTCGAACAGCCCCGCCTCGTGCAGGAAACCGCCCCGGCTGACGTACGAGGTGCCCGCGTGGTCGGGGTCGGGGTCGAACAGGTTGTCCAGGTCCCAGCCACGGTCGTCCGGGAACCCCGACACCGCGTCGCGGCCCTCGGACACCAGCCGCCACAGGTCTGCCGGCCCGGCCACCCCGCCCGGCAGCCGACAGGCCATCCCGACGATCGCGATCGGCTCCCGGGACGCGCCGAGCAGCTGGCGGTTGCGCTTCTTCAACTCGCCGGCCTCGGCCACCGACCGCCGCAACGCCTCGACGACCTTCTCGTACGACGCACTCACCGCACGCCCACCTTTCCTCCGTAGCAGCTGCCGGACCACCCGGGGCTACTCACCGCCGAGCACCAGTTCCACCAGGTCGTCGACGTCCAGGTCGCCGACCTCCCGTTCCTGCGCGGCACCGTCGTCCGGCTCGTCCGTGCCGGCCAGTTCGAGCAGGGCGTCGACCAGTCCTGCCGCCCGCAGCCGGGCCAGCGGGACCGACGCGAGGGCCTGCCGCAGCCGCGCCTCGTCCACCGTCGCGTCCGCTGCGGGCGCGGTGTCGTCCGGGCGCAACCGGGTCCGCAGGTGGTGGGCGAGCGCCACCGGGTTCGGATAGTCGAAGACCAGCGTGGGCGGCAGTTTCAGGCCGGTCGCCTCGCGCAGCCGGTTGCGCAGCTCCACCGAGGTCAACGAGTCGAACCCGACGTCCTTGAAGGCCACGTCCGCCCGGACGTCCTGCGGGTCGGCGTGCCCCAGCACCGCCGCGACCTGGCCGCGCACCACGTCCAGCAGCAGCGCCTCCTGGTCGGCCGGGGCAAGCCCGCCGAGCCGGCGGGCCAGCGAGTCGTCCGGCGCGGCCGCGGCCCGCGCCTGTTGCCGGCCCGCGCGTACCAGGCCCCGCAGCAGCGACGGCACCGCGCCGCCGGCGGCGACATCGGCCCGCATCGCCTGCGGGTCCAGCCGGATCGGCACCAGCAGCGCCTGGTCCATCCGCAACGCGGCGTCGAACAGGGCCAGGCCCTCGGCCCGGCTCAGCTCCAGCACGCCGCCACGGCTGGCCCGCGCGTGGTCGACGATGCTGAGGTGGGCAGCCATCCCGACGCTGCGCTCCCACAGGCCCCAGGCCAACGAGAGCCCGGGATGGCCCGCCGCCCGCCGGTGCGCCATCGCCGCGTCCAGGAACGCGTTCGCCGCGGCGTAACTGCCCTGACCGCCGCCGCCGACCACGCCCGCGACCGACGAGAACACGACGAACGCGTCCAGGTCCAGGCTCCGGGTGAGTTCGTCGAGGTGCCGTACCGCGTCGACCTTGGGCGCGAACACCCCGGCCAGCCGGTCCGGGGTCAACCCGCCGACCAGCCCGTCGTCGAACACCCCGGCCGTGTGCACGACGCCGGTCACCGGGTGTTCGGCCAGCAGCGCCGCGACCTGGTCCCGATCGGACACGTCGCAGGCCACCGCCGACACGTCCACGCCCTGTGCGGTCAGCTCGGCGACCAGCTCGGCCGTCTCCTCGGCGGCCGGGCCGCGCCGGCTGGCCAGCACCAGTCGACGTACCCCGTGCCGGGCCACCAGGTGCCGGGCCACCAGCGCACCCAACGCGCCGACACCCGAGACCAGGACGGTGCCGTCCGACCGGAAGGCGACCGGGGCGTCCCGGAGCGGGTCGGCGACCCGGGCGAGCCGGGGAACGCAGAGCCGGTCCGCCCGCACGGCGAGCTGTGGTTCACCGGCCACCAGCACCGGGTCCGCAGCGGCCCCGGGGGTGGGGTCGGCGTCCAGCAGGACGATCCGGTCCGGGTTCTCGGCCTGGGCGGCCCGGACCAGACCCCACACCGCCGCGGCGGCCGGGTCGGTCACCAGGTGGTCACCACCGGCGGGTACCGCACCCCGGGTACGGACGACCAGTCGCGCCTCCTCCAGCCGGGGCTCGGCCAACCACGCCTGCACGACCGCCAGCACCCGGGAGGTCACCGCGAGCGGACCGGCACCGCCGTCGGCGTCGCACACCGCCACCGGTGGCAGCTCCTCGCCCTGGGCCAGTGCCGTCACCTCGTCGGCGGTGGAGACCGGCGTCCACGACGGCACCGGCTCGGCGGAGGTCCCGGGCAGTTCGCTCCAGTCCACCCGGAACATCGCGTCCCGGGCGTCGTGCCCGGCGGCACCCAGTTGCGCCGCCGACACCGGGCGGGACACCAGCGAGTCCATCGTCAGCACCGGTCCACCGGTCCCGTCGGCCGCCTCGACGACCAGGGTCTGCGGCCCGTTCGGCGCGAGCCGCACCCGCAGCGCCGTCGCACCCGCGGCGTGCAGGACGAATCCGTTCCACGCGAAGGCCAGCACCGCCTCGTCCGGTTGTTCTCCGGTGGCACCGGCCGTGGCGGCCTGGAGGGCGGCGTCCAGCAGCGCCGGGTGGACGCCGTACCGGCCCGCCTCGGGGCGCAGGTCCTCGGGCAGGGCCACCTCGGCGAACACCTCGTCGCCGCGCCGCCACACCGCACGCAGGCCCTGGAACGCGGGGCCGTAGCCGTAACCCCGCTCGGCCAGGTCGGCATAGAAGTCCCCGACGTCGACCGGTTCCGCGCCCGGCGGTGGCCACGCGGTGAAGTCGTATTCGGTGCCGCTGCCGCCCGGTGTCGCGGAGAGCACCCCGACGGCGTGCCGCGTCCAGGTGCCGGTGCCGCCGTCGCGGCGGGAGTACACCTCCACCCCCCGCGTGCCGTTCGCGCCCGGCCCGCCCAGGGCCACCTGCACCCGTATCCCGCCCTGTTCGGGCAGGACCAGCGGCGTCTCGACCACCAACTCGTCGAGCACCGGGCAACCGGCCTCGTCGCCGGCGCGTACGGCCAGTTCCACAAGCCCGCTGCCGGGCAGGATCACCACCCCGCCGACCGCGTGATCGGCCAGCCACGGATGCGAGCGCACCGACAGCAGCGAGGTGAACACCAGGCCGTCCGAGGTGGGCAGCTGGACCACCGCACCCAGCAACGGGTGGTCGGTCGTCGCCTGTCCCAGTGACGTCGCGTCGGTGGCGACGCCGATGGGCTGGCGCAGCCAGTAGTGCCGGTGGTCGAAGGCGTAGGTCGGCAGCTCCAACCGCCGGGGCGGCGGGGGCAGCAGCCCGGTCCAGTCCACCGCCACGCCCCGGACGTACACCTCGGCCATCGAGGTCAGCAGCCGCCGCAGGCCGCCGTCGTCGCGCCGCAGCGACCCGGTCACCACCACGTCGGCGTCGTCCACGATCTCGCTGATCGGCTGGACCAGCACCGGATGGGCGCTGATCTCCACGAACACGCCGTGGTCCCGGCCGAGCAGATCCTCGACGGCCGGGCCGAAGCGCACCTGACCGCGCAGGTTGCGGTACCAGTACCCGCCGTCGACGACCCCGGCGTCGCGGATCCACTCCCGGGTCACTGTCGAGTAGAACGGCACCGTCGGGGCCTGCGCCCGCACGTCCGCCAGCGTCTCGGCGAGCAGGTCGCGGATCTGCTCGACCTGGACGGTGTGCGAGCCGTAGTCGACCGCCACCCGCCGGACCCGGACCCCGTCGGCCGCCAGCGCGGCGAGCGCCTCGTCGAGGGCTCCGGCGTCGCCGCCGATCACCACCGAGGTGGGGCTGTTGACCGCGGCGACCTGGACCAGGTCGGCCCAGGGCGTCAACCGGGCGACCGTCTCGTCCTCGCCCAGGGCGACCGACGCCATGCCGCCCCGCCCGGACAGCGCCGTGGCGATGGCCTGGCTGCGCAACGCCACCACCCGGGCAGCGTCCTGGAGCGACAGCGCGCCTGCCACACAGGCGGCGGCGATCTCACCTTGAGAGTGCCCGACCACGGCATCCGGCCGCAGCCCGACCGACCGCCACACCGCGGCCAGGCCGACCATCATGGCGAAACTGGCCGGTTGCAGCACGTCGACCCGGTCCAGCAGGTCGGGCGGGGCCTCGCCGCGCAGCACGTCGATCAGCGACCAGTCCACCCACGGCGTCAACGCGGCAGCGCACTCGGCGATCCGCTCGGCGAAGACCGGCGAGGACGCCAGCAGTTCCCGGCCCATCCCGGCCCACTGGGTGCCCTGGCCCGGGAACACCCAGACCACCTTGCCCGGGGCGCCCGCCCGACCTGTCACCACGCCGGGCGCGTTCCCGCCGGCCGCCAGCGCGGTGAGCCCGGCCGTCGCCTCGGCCCGGGAGCCCGCCACCACCACGGCCCGCTCGGTAAGCGCGGCCCGACCGGAGGCCAGCGCCCCGGCCACGTCCGCCAGCGGCACCTCGCCTGCCTGGTCGAGGTACGCCGCGAACCGGCCGGCCTGCGCGGCCAGCGCGGTGGCGCTGCGCGCGGAGACCAGCACCGGCACCACGTCCGGGCAGGTGGCCGGTGCGGGGGTGGGGGTGTCGTCCTGCGGGGGCGCCTCCTCCAGGATGAGGTGCGCGTTGGTGCCGCTGACCCCGAACGCGGAGACCCCGGCCCGGCGCGGGTGCCCGTTGCGCGGCCAGTCCCGTGCCTCGGTCAGCAGCTCGACCGCGCCGGCCGACCAGTCCACCTCGGGCGTGGGCGCGTCCACGTGCAGGGTCGCCGGCAACACCCCGTGCCGCAGCGCCTGCACCATCTTGATCACCCCGGCCACCCCGGCGGCGGCCTGCGCGTGACCGATGTTCGACTTCAACGACCCCAACCACAGCGGCCGGCCCGGATCACGGTCCCGGCCGTACGTGGCGAGCAGCGCCTGCGCCTCGATCGGGTCGCCCAGGGCGGTGCCGGTGCCGTGCGCCTCCACCGTGTCCACCTCGGCCGGGACCAGCCCGGCGTTGGCCAGCGCCCGGCGGATCACCCGCTGCTGGGACGGGCCGTTCGGCGCGGTCAGCCCGTTGGACGCGCCGTCCTGGTTCACCGCGCTGCCGCGCAGCACCGCCAGGATCTGGTGCCCCCGCTCCCGCGCCACCGACAGTCGTTCGAGGACCACCACGCCAACGCCCTCGGCCCAGCCGGTGCCGTCGGCGGCGGCGGCGAACGCCTTGCAGCGCCCGTCCACGGCCAGCCCCCGCTGCCGGGAGAACTCGACGAAAGCGCCCGGGTTCGCCATCACCGTCGCACCGCCGGCCAGCGCCATCGAGCACTCGCCCTGCCGCAGCGCCTGGGCCGCCAGGTGGATGGCGACCAGCGAGGACGAGCAGGCCGTGTCGATCGTGATCGCCGGGCCCTCGAAGCCGAAGACGTAGGAGACCCGGCCCGACGCCACGCTCGACGACCCGCCGGTCCCCGCGAAGCCCTCCAGCTCGGGGGTGACCACGCTGGCCCCCGGGGCGACGTAGCCCTGGCCGAAGACGCCTGTGAACACGCCGACGTCGGCCCCCTTCAGCGCGGTCGCGTCCACCCCGGTGTCCTCCAGCGCCTCCCAGGACGCCTCCAGCAGCAACCGCTGCTGGGGGTCCATCGCCAGCGCCTCCCGCGGCGAGATCCCGAAGAACCCGGCGTCGAACAGCCCCGCCTCGTGCAGGAAACCGCCCCGGCTGGTGTACGACGTGCCCGGACGCTCCGGGTCGGGGTCGAACAGGCCCTCCAGGTCCCAGCCCCGGTCGGTGGGGAACCCGGACACCGCGTCCCGGCGCTCGGCCACCAGCCGCCACAGGTCCGCCGGCCCGGCCACCCCACCGGGCAGCCGGCACGCCATGCCGACGATGGCGATCGGCTCCTCCGGGTCGGCGGCGGCGACTGTCGGCACGGCCACCGTCGGCGTGCCGTCGCCCAGCTCGTCGCGCAGGTGCCGGGCGAGGGCCTGCGGGCTCGGGTGGTCGAACACCAGCGTGGCGGGCAGTTTCAGCCCGGTCGCCTCGCGCAGCCGGTTGCGCAGCTCCACCGAGGTCAACGAGTCGAAACCGGCGTCCTTGAACGCCGCGTCCGCCCGGACCGCACCGGCACCGGTGTGTCCGAGGACGGCCGCCACCTGGCCGCGTACCAGGTCCAGCAGCAGGGAGAGCTGGTCCGCCGGGGTGAGCCCGGCCAGCCGCTCGGCGAGCCGGCCGCGTCCCCCGCCGGCGGCACCGGAGCTCGCCTGCCGCCGGCCGGCGCGGACCAGACCACGCAGCATGTGCGGCACCGCGCCGCCGGTCGAGGCGTCGGCGCGGACGCCGCGCAGGTCCAACTTCGCGGGCACCAGCAGCGCCTGCTCCGCGCCGAGGGCGGCGTCGAAGAGGGCCATGCCCTCGGCCTGCGTCATCAGCTGGAGCCCGCCACGCCGGCTCATCCGGGCCCGGGTCAGCTCGTCGGTGTTCGCCGCCATGCCGGTGGTCTGCTCCCACAGACCCCAGGCCAGGGACGACCCCGGCAACCCCAGCGATCGGCGCTGCGCCATCAATCCGTCCAGGAACGCGTTCGCCGCCGCGTAACTACCGCTACCGGCACCCATGAACACCGCCGACACCGACGAGTACGCCACGAACGCCGTCAACGGCAGCCCCCGCGTCAACTCGTCCAGATGCCGCACCGCGTCCACCTTCGGCGCGAAGACCCGGGCCAGCTTCTCCGGGGTGACCGTCTCGATCACGCCGGCGTCCAGGACACCTGCCGTGTGCACCACCGCGGTCGGGGGGTGCTGGTCCAGCAGGGCCGCCACCTGATCCCGGTCGGACATGTCGCAGGCCACCACGGTGACGTCCACGTCCCGCCCGGACAGCTCGGCGACCAGCTCGGCCACCCCGTCGGCGGCCGCACCCCGCCGGCTGGCCAGCACCAGCCGGCGGACACCGTGCCGGGCCACCAGGTGCCGGGCGGCCAGCGCGCCCAACACGCCGGCGCCCGAGACCAGGACGGTGCTCTGCGGGCCGAAGCCGGTGGCCGGGTCGGCGGTCCGGGTGGCGCGGGCGAGCCGGGGCACGGACAGGGTGGTCCCGCGCACCGCGAGCTGCGGCTCACCGCTGGCCAGGGCCGCCCCCAGCACCGGCTCCACGCCCCCGTCGAGGGCCGGATCCAGGTCGAGCAGGACGATCCGGTCCGGGTTCTCACCCTGGGCGGCACGCACCAGACCGCACACCGCCGCCCCGGCCGGGTCCGGCACCGCGCCGTCCCCGGCGGGCACCGCGCCGCGGGTCACGACCACCAGCCGCGACTCCTCCAGCCCCGGGCCGGCCAGCCAGGCCTGGACGACCTGGAGCACCCGGGCGGTCACCGTCAGGGGATCGCCAGCACCTGTCGCGTCCAGCACGACCGCCGGGGGTACGTCGGTCAGGGCGGCCACCTCGTCGGCGGTGGCGACAGGCGTCCATGCCGGCGTCGGCACGGCACCGTCGGCGGGCAGCTCGGTCCACTCCACCCGGAACAGCGAGTTGACGGGTTGCGTGCCGGCGTCGGCCGTGCCCCCGGACGGCGTACGGAGCCCGAGCGAGTCCACGGTCAGCACCAGCGAGCCGGTGTCGTCGGCGGCGCTCAGCGCCACCGTGTCGGCGTCGGTGGCGACCAGCCGGACCCGCAGCGTCGACGCGCCCACGGCGTGCAGCACCAGCCCGTGCCAGTCCAGCGGCTGTCGGAGCGGCGCACCGGCCCCGTCCGCCGTGGGCAGCAGGCCCGGGTGCAGGGCCGCGGCCAGCAACCCCGGGTGCAGGCCGTATCCGGCCGCCTCCGCGACCTGCCCCTCGGGCAGGGAGACCTCGGCGAACACCTCTCCGCCGCGCCGCCACGCGGCCCGCACCGCCTCGCCGTAGGGAGAACCCTCCTCGGCCGGTCCGGCGTCGTGCGGAGCGATGTCGACCGGACGCGCGCCGGGGGGCGGCCAGGCGGTGAAGTCGAACGGTTCCGGTGTCCCGGGGGTCTGCGAGAGCAGGCCGGTGGCGTGTCGGGTCCACACCTCGTCGGCGGTGTCCTCGCGCAGCGAGTAGATGTCCACCGTGCGGGCGTCGTCCCGGCCGGGCCCGCTCAGGGCGACCTGCACCCGGATCCCGCCGTGGGCGGGGACGACGAGCGGCGTGTCGATCACCAGTTCGTCGAGGACCGGGCAGCCGGCCTCGTCACCGGCGCGTACCGCCAGCTCGACCAGCCCGGATCCCGGGACGGCCGCGACGTCGCCGGCGGTGTGCCCGGCCAGCCACGGGTGCGACCGCACCGACAGCCGGGAGGTGAAGACCAACCCGTCGGACTGCGGCAGCCGGACCACCGCGCCGAGCATCGGATGGTCGGCGCTTGCCATCCCGAGCGACGACGCGTCCGCCGCCACCGCCGGGTGCAGCCAGTAGTGCTGGTGGTCGAACGCGTACGTCGGCAGGTCCACCCGACCGGTGACCGGCGGCAGCATCGCCTGCCAGTCCACCGGCACCCCGTGCACGAACAGCTCGGCCATCGACGTCAGCAGCCGTCGCGGGCCACCGTCGTCACGGCGCAGTGTGCCGGTCACCAGGACGTCGGCCTCGGTGCCGTCGACCACGTCGTTGATCGGCTGGACCAGCACCGGGTGCGCGCTCACCTCGACGAACACCCGGTGACCCTGGTCGATCAGGTCGGCGACGGCCGGGCCGAACCGCACCTGGTGGCGCAGGTTGCGGTACCAGTAGTCACCGTCGACCACCCCGGCGTCGCGGATCCACCCGCCGGTGACCGTGGAGTAGAAGGGCAGCACCGGCGCCTGCGCGTCGATCCCGATAAGCGTCTCGGCCAGCTCGTCCTCGATGTCCTCGACGTGCCAGGTGTGCGACGCGTAGTCCACCGCCACCCGCCGGCCGGACAGCGCCTCCACCGCCTCGGCCAGTGCCTCGGCGTCACCGGCGATCACCACCGAGGTGGGACCGTTGACCGCGGCGACCTCGACCCGGTCGGCCCACGGCGTCAACCGGGCGACCGCCTCCTGCTGGCTCAGGGCCACCGACGCCATGCCGCCGCGGCCGGACAGCTCGGCGGCGATGGCCTGACTACGCAACGCCACCACCCGGGCGGCGTCCTGAAGCGACAACGCGCCCGCCACGCAGGCCGCGGCGATCTCGCCCTGGGAGTGGCCGACCACCGCGTCGGGCACCACACCCACCGACGCCCACACCGCCGCCAGCCCCACCATCACCGCGAAGCTGGCCGGTTGCAGCACGTCGACCCGGTTCGTCACCTCGGGTCCGGTGTCGCCGCGCAGCACGTCCACCAGGGACCAGTCGATCCAGGGCGCCAGCGCGTCGGCACACTCGGCGATCCGCTCGGCGAACACCGGGGAGGTGTCGAGCAGTTCCCGGCCCATGCCCACCCACTGGGTCCCCTGGCCGGGGAACACCCACACCAGCTTCCCCGGCACCCGCACGCTGCCGGTCACCACCCCGGCCGGGGTCTCGCCCCGGGCCAGCGCGGCCAGGCTCGCCGACGCCTCCCCGGCCGAGCCCGCCACCACCACGGCGCGGTCGCCGAGCAGCGCCCGGCTCGACAGCAGCGCTCCCGCCACCCGGGTCAGCGGCACCTCGCCGGCCCGCTCGACGTACGCCGCCAGCCGGCCCGCCTGACCCGCCAGGGAGCCGGCGCTGCGGGCCGACACCACGAGCGGCACCACGCCGTCCGCCGGTTCCTCCGGGGGCAGTGCCCGGACCTCGTCGGCAGGCGCCTCCTCGATGATCAGGTGGGCGTTCGTGCCGCTGATCCCGAACGACGACACCCCGGCCCGACGCGGACGACCGTTGCGGGACCAGTCCCGGGCCTCGGTCAGCAACTCGACCGCCCCGGCGGACCAGTCGACCTGGCCGGTGGGCTCGGTCACGTGCAGGGTGGGCGGCAGCACGTCGTGCCGCAGCGCCTGCACCATCTTGATCACGCTGGCCACCCCGGCGGCGGCCTGGGTGTGCCCGACGTTCGACTTCAACGAACCCAGCCAGAGCGGCTGCTCCGGGTCGCGGTCCCGGCCGTAGGTGGCAAGCAACGCCTGCGCCTCGATCGGATCGCCCAGCGCGGTACCCGTGCCGTGGGCCTCCACCGCGTCCACGTCGGCGGGCGTCAGGCCGGCGTTGGCCAGCGCGCTGCGGATCACCCGCTGCTGCGACGGCCCGTTCGGGGCGGTCAGCCCGTTGGACGCGCCGTCCTGGTTGACCGCGCTGCCCCGGATCACCGCAAGCACCCGGTGGCCCCGCTCCCGGGCCACCGACAGCCGTTCGAGGACGACGATGGCGACACCCTCGGACAGCACCGTGCCGTCCGCCGTGGCGGAGAACGCCTTGACCCGTCCGTCCTCGGCCAGCCCGCGCTGCCGGGACATGCCGAGCACGCCGATCGGCGAGCCCATCACGGCGACCCCGCCCGCCAGCGCCATCGAACACTCGCCCTGGCGCAGCGCCTGCGCGGCGAGGTGCATCGCCACCAGCGACGACGAACACGCCGTGTCGACGGTGAGCGCCGGTCCCTCGAAGCCGAACGCGTACGACACCCGGCCGGAGGCCACGCTGCCGGCGGTGGCCGTGGTGACGAAGCCCTCCAGCTCCGCCGGCATGTTGCTCAGCGACTCCAGGTAGTCGTGGATGGAGACGCCGGTGAAGACACCGATGTCGTGGCCGCGTACCGCGGTCGGGTCGACGCCCGCCCGCTCCAGGGCCTCCCAGGAGGCCTCCAGCAGCAACCGCTGCTGCGGATCCATCGCCAGCGCCTCCCGCGGCGAGATCCCGAAGAACCCGGCGTCGAACAGGCCGGCGCCCTGGAGGAAACCCCCCTGCCGGGTGTACGACGTACCCGGACGCTCCGGATCGGGGTCGAACAGGCCCGCCAGGTCCCAGCCCCGGTCGTCGGGGAAGGGGGACATCCCCTCGCGTCCCTCGGACAGCATCCGCCACAGCTCGTCGGGGTCGGTGACCCCACCGGGCAGCCGGCAGGCCATGCCGACGATCGCGACCGGCTCGTCGGGATCGGCGAGCACGGTGACCGTGGTCGCGGTGCCGGCCACCGTGTCGCCCAGTTCGGTACGCAGGTGCCGGGCCAACGCCACCGGCGTGGGATAGTCGAAGACCAGCGTGGCGGGCAGCTTCACCCCGGTCGCCGCGCTCAGCCGGTTACGCAGCTCGACAGCCGTCAGCGAGTCGAACCCGATCTCGTTGAAGGTGCGGGTGCCCTGCGCCAGCTCCGGTCCGCTGAAGCCCAGCACCCCGGTCGCCTCGGCCTGGACGATGCCCACCAGGATGGTCTCCTGCTCGTCCGGCGTCAGCCCGGCGAGCCGGCGGACCAGCCCGCCGCTGTCGCCGGCCGACGCCCGCGCCACCCGCCGGCCCACCCGGACCAGACCGCGCAGCAGGTGCGGGACGTCCCCGCCGGTCGCGGCCTGGGCCCGCATCGCCTTCAGGTCGAGCTTGATCGGCACCAACAGCGCCTGGTCGGCGTGCAGACCCACGTCGAACAGGGCGGTGCCCTCCGCCGGGGTCATCGCCAGGACGCCTCCCCGGCTCATCCGGGCCTGGTCGACGGCGCTGAGGTGGGCGGTCAGGCCGGTGCTCTGCTCCCACAGGCCCCACGCCAGCGCCACGCCCGGCAGCCCGGCCGCCCGGCGGTTGGCCATCACCCCGTCGAGGAAGGCGTTCGCCGCGGCGTAGTTGCCCTGACCGGCGGAGCCCATCAGCGCGGCGGCCGACGAGAAGACGACGAAGGCGTCGAGTGCGGTGCCCCGGGTCAGCTCGTCGAGATGCCGCACCGCGTCCACCTTGGGGGCGAAGACGCCGGCCAGCCGCTCGGCTGTCAACGCGCCGATCACGCCGTCGTCCAGGACGCCCGCCAGGTGCACCACGGCCGTCGGGGGGTGCTCCGCCAGCAGGGCCGCGACCTGGTCGCGGTCGGACACGTCGCAGGCCACCGCCGACACGTCCGCGCCCTGCGCGGTCAGCTCGGCGACCAGCTCCGTGACACCGTCGGCGGCCGGACCCCGGCGGCTGGCCAGCACCAGCCGGCGCACCCCGTGCCGGGACACCAGATGCCGGGTGAGCATGGCAGCCAACGACCCGGTCCCGCCCGTGACCAGCACGGTCCCGTCCGGCCGGAACACGTCGGGCGCACCCGGATCCTGGTTCGCGGCATGGGTGAGCCGGGGGGTGGCGAGGGTGGTCCCCCGCACCGCGAGCTGCGGTTCACCGCTGGCCAGTGCCGGTCCCAGCAGCAGGTCCGGGCCGGCGGGGTCGGCGTCGAGCAGGACGAACCGGTCCGGATTCTCCGCCTGGGCGGCCCGGAGCAGACCCCAGACCGCCGCGCCGGCCGGGTCGCCCACCAGGCCGTCCCGCGCGGGCGTCGCGCCCCGGGTCACCACCACCAGCCGCGCGTCCGCCAGCTCGTCCGCGACCAGCCAGGCCTGCACCACCGCCAGCACCCTGGTGGTCAGCGCCAGCGGCCCGTCGTCGTCACCGACGGCGTGCAGGACGGCCGTCGGTGCGCCGGCTGCGCCGCGGGTCAGGGCCGCCACGTCGGCCGGGCCGGTGACCGTCGTCCAGGACGGCACCGGGGCGGCGGCGACCGGGGGCAGCTCGGTCCACTCCACCTGGAACAGCGAGTCGCGGCTCTCCTGCGCCGCCGTCTCCAGTTGATCGGCGGAGACCGGCAGCGACACCAGCGAGTCCATCGTCACCACCGCAGCGCCGGTGTCGTCGGCGGCCTGGAACGACAGGGCGTCCGGCCCGCACGGCGCGACCCGTACCCGCAGCGCGGACGCGCCGGCGGCGTGCAGCACCAACCTGTTCCACGCGAACGGCAGCACCCGCCGGTCGTCGTCCGGGTTGGCGAAGGCGTTGGTGTGCAGGGCGGCGTCCAGCAGCGCCGGATGGATACCGAACCTGCCGGCGTCCTCCCGCTGGTCGTCCGGGAGCGCGACCTCGGCGAACACCTCGTCGCCGCGCCGCCACACCGCGCGTAGCCCCTGGAACGCCGGGCCGTAGGCGTAACCCCGCTCGACGAGGTCGGCGTAGAAGCCGTCGATGTCGACCTGCCGTACCCCCGGCGGCGGCCACGCGGTGAAGTCGAATCCGGTCACCGGCGTCGTCGGCGTGGCCGCCAACAGGCCGGTGGCGTGCCGGGTCCAGGTGTCCGTGCCGTCCTCGCGCAGCGAGTACACCGACACCGGGCGCAGCCCGGTCTCCGCCGGCCCGCCGACGGCGACCTGGAGCCGTACCCCGCCCTGCTCGGGCAGCACCAGCGGCGCCTCGATCACCAGTTCTTCCAGGACGCCGAAGCCGAACTCGTCGCCGGCCCGCACCGCGAGGTCGACGTAGACCGTGCCGGGGATGATCACCACCCCGCCGATCGCGTGCCCGGCCAGCCACGGATGGGTCCGCAGCGACAGCCGGGAGGTGAAGACCAACCCGTCCGACTGCGGCAGCGGCACCACCGCGCCCAGCAGCGGGTGGTCGGCGCCGACCAGGCCCAGCGACGCCGCGTCGGTGGCCGAGTCGCCCATCCGCAGCCAGTAGTGCTGGTGGTCGAACGCGTAGGTGGGAAGCGCGACGGGCGGCTGTCCCGCCCCGTCGGGCAGCAGCACCGACCAGTCCACCGGTACGCCCCGGACGTACAGCTCGGCCATCGAGGTCAACAGGCGGCGCAGGCCGCCCTCGTCGCGCCGCAGCGACCCCGTCACGACCACCTCGGAGCCGGCCCGGTCGACGATCTCGCTGATCGGCTGCACCAGCACCGGATGCGCGCTGACCTCGACGAACACGCCGTGCCCCTGGGCGAGCAGCTCGGCGACCGCCGGGCCGAACCGCACCTGGTGGCGCAGGTTGCGGTACCAGTAGCCACCGTCGACGACCCCGGCGGCCTGGATCCACTCCCCCGTCACGGTGGAGTAGAACGGCACCGTCGGCGCCAGCGCGGTGATCCCGGCCAACGCGTCGGCGAGGGCGTCGCGGACGTCCGTCACGTGCCGGCTGTGCGAGGCGTAGTCCACCGCGATCCGCCGTACCCGGACGCCCTGGTCGTCGAGCAGGTCCAGGGCCTCGTCGAGGGCGTCGGCGTCGCCCGCGACCACCACCGACGACGGGCCGTTCACCGCGGCCACCTCGACCCGGTCGGCCCACCGGGCCAGCCGCTGGGTCGCCTCCTCCTCGCTCAGCGCGACCGACGCCATGCCGCCCCGCCCGGACAGCGTCCCGGCGATCGCCTGGCTGCGCAGCGCCACCACCCGGGCCGCGTCGTCAAGCGACAGCGCACCGGCCACACAGGCCGCCGCGATCTCGCCCTGCGAGTGGCCGAGCACCGCGTCGGGCTGCACACCGACCGACGTCCAGACCGCGGCAAGGCCCAGCATCACCGCGAAACTGGCCGGTTGCAGCACGTCGACCCGCTGCAGCACCGCCGGGTCGACGTCCCCGCGCAGCACGTCGACGAGCGACCAGTCGACCCACCGCTCCAACGCGGCGGCGCAGTCCGCGATCCGCGCCGCGAACACCGGGGAGGAGTCCAGCAGGTCCCGGCCCATGCCGGCCCACTGGGTCCCCTGGCCCGGGAACACCCACACCACCGGACCGGGCGTACCGGAGCCGGTCACCAGACCTGGCGCGTTCTCACCCCGCGCCAACGCACCGAACCCGGCCACCGCCTCCTCGGTCGAGCCCGCCACCACCACGGCCCGCTCGCCCAACGTGGCGCGGCCCGCCACCAGCGTCCCGGCCACCTGGGGAAGCGGCGCCGGGGTGTCGGCGAGGAACGACGCCAGCCGGCCCGCCTGCGTCGCGAGCGAGGTGGTGGTCTGCGCCGACACCACCATCGGAACGACCCCAGTCGGCGGCAGCGGGGCCGGGGCCGCCTCCTGCGGTGCCTCCTCCAGGATCAGGTGCGCGTTGGTGCCGCTGGCACCGAACGACGACACACCGGCCCGGCGGGGACGACCGTTACGGGGCCAGTCCCGGGTCTCGGTCAACAGCTCCACCGCGCCGGCCGACCAGTCCACCTGCGGCGTGGGCGCGTCCACGTGCCGGGTCGCCGGCAGCACCCCGTGGCGCAGCGCCAGCACCGCCTTGATCACCCCGGCCACCCCGGACGCCGCCTGGGTGTGGCCGATGACCGACTTGACCGAGCCGAGCCACAACGGCTGCCTCGGATCCCGGCCCTGCCCGTACGTGGCGAGCAACGCCTGGGCCTCGATCGGGTCGCCCAGCACGGTGCCGGTGCCGTGGCCCTCCACAGTGTCCACATCGGTCGGCCGGAGCCCGGCGCTGTTCAGCGCGTTGCGAATCACCCGCTGCTGGGAGGGGCCGTTCGGCGCGGTCAGCCCGTTGGACGCGCCGTCCTGGTTCACCGCGCTGCCCCGGATCACCGCCAGCACCTGGTGACCCCGTTCCCGGGCCACCGAGAGGCGCTCCAGCAGCAGCACGCCGACGCCCTCGGCCCAGGACGAGCCGTCGGCACCCGCGGCGTACGACTTACAGCGCCCGTCGAAGGCCAACCCCCGCTGACGGGCGAAGCCGACGAACCCGCCCGGCGTCGCCATCACCGTCGCACCGCCGGCCAACGCCATCGAGCACTCGCCCCGGCGCAGCGCCTGGGCGGCCAGGTGCACCGCGACCAGCGACGACGAGCACATGGTGTCGACGGTCACCGCGGGTCCCTCGAGCCCGAGGGTGTACGCGACCCGGCCGGAGGCGACCCCGCCCGCGGTGCCCAGCGCGCGTTCCAGGCTGAGGAACCCCTCGAACCCGCTGAGGTCGGGTGCGTAGTCCTGGTGCACGATCCCGGCGAACACCCCGACGTCGCTGCCCCGCACCGAGTGCGGATCGATACCGGCCCGCTCGAAGGTCTCCCACGCCACCTCGAGCAGTTGCCGCTGCTGCGGGTCCATCGCCAGGGCCTCCCGGGGGGAGATCCCGAAGAACGCGGCGTCGAACTGCCCGGCGTCGTGCAGGAAGGCACCTTCCCGGACGTACGTCGTCCCAGGGTTGTCCGGGTCCGGGTGGTAGAGGCCCTCCAGGTCCCAGCCGCGGTCGGTGGGGAAGCCGGTGTAGACGTCGGTGCCGTCGGTCACCACCCGCCACAGGTCCTCGGGGCCACGGATGCCGCCGGCGTACCGGCAGGCCATCGAGACGATCGCGACAGGCTCCGCGGTCGCGGCGACAAGCGCACTGTTCTCCTGCTGAAGCCGGGCGTTCTCCTTCAGCGAGGCACGCAGTGCCTGGACGATCTGCTCGTCTGGCGCCGACATAACCCATCCTCCACGTTCGTTCGTCATCGGTGGTCAGCTCGTCGTGCCCAGCGCACGCTGGACGAGACCGGCGATGTCCAGGGCGTCGATCAGTTCCCCGTCGTCGTCCGCCGGGGGCGGCCCGGTATCCGGGCCGGTGGCGTCCACGTCGGCCAGTCCCAGCAGGGTCTCCAGCACGCCCGCCTCCCGGAACCGGGCGATCGGCACGGACGCGAGGACCCGCCGCAGGTCGTCCTCCCGCCCCGCCAGGTCGTCGTCGGGCTCCCGGAGCAGTTCGGCACGCAGGTAGCCGACAAGCGACTCCGGGGTGGGATAGTCGAAGATCAGCGTCGCCGGCAGGCGGAGCCCGGTCGCCGCGTGCAGGCTGTTGCGGAGGTTGACCGCGGCCAGCGAATCGAAGCCGACCTCCTGGAAGGGCTGCCTCGGCCCGATGCCCTCGGCGCTGCCGTGGCCCAGCACCGTCGAGGCGTGTCCACGGACCAGCCGGAGCAGAATCCGCTGCTGTTCGCTGTCGGTGACGTCGCGCAGGGAGTCCGCCAGCGACGCGGCGGTGTCGCTGTCACCGGTGTCGGGCTGCGACGCCGCCAGGGCGGCCTTCGCCTCGGGCAGATCCGTGAAGAGCGGGCTGGGCCGCACCGAGGTGTAGGCCGGGACGAAGGCGGCCCAGTCCATGTCGGCGACGGTCACGGACTTCTCGTTGCCGCCCACCGCCTGGACCATCGCGGTCACCGCCACCGGGGGGGCCATCGGCAGGACACCCCGGCGGCGCAGCTGGGCCAGGGCGGCCTCGTCCATGCCCACCCCGATCTGGTCCAGCGCGCCCCAGCCGATCGAGGTCGCCCGCAGGCCGCGGGCCCGACGCCACTCGATGAGGGCATCGAGGACGGCGTTCGCCGCACCGGACGGCCCCTGGCCGCCACCACCCCAGACCCCCGCGATCGACGAGAACACGACGAACGCGTCGAGCGGGGTGTCCCGGAACAGCTCGTCCAGCCACAGCGCGGTGTCCACCTTCGCGGCGAACACCCCGGCGAGGTCGCCCACGCCGGTGTCGTCGACGGAACTGGTCTGGGTGACGTCGGCGGCGTGCACCACGGCAGTCACCGGCTGCTCCGGGGCCGTCGCGGCCAGCAGGGCGGCGATCGCGTCCCGGTCGGCATCGGCGCAGGACTCGACCACCGTGGACAGGCCGAGCCCGGCCAGTGCGGCCCGCAGCTCCGGCACGCTGTCGTCGGGCGCGTGGGCGGTGGTGGTGACGACGAGCCGGTCGACGCCCGCCTGCGCCAGCCAGACGGCGGTGTGCCGGCCGAGCCCCTCCGCCCCACCGGTCACCAGGACCGTGCCCCGGGGTTGCCAGCCCCCGCCGCCCGCCGGCTCGGGTACGGGCTTGCGGACCAGCCGCCGACGGTAGGTGCCCGACCGGCGGATCGCGAGCTGGTCCTCGTCGACGCCGTTCAGCACCCCGAGCAGGGACTGTGCCGTGCGGGGGTCACTCGCCCCGGGCAGGTCGACCAGACCGCCCCAGCGGTCCGGCCGTTCGAGCGCGACGGCACGGCCGAGGCCCCAGAGCGCGGCCTGGGCAGGTGCGGTGACGGCGTCCTGGATGCCGATGTTCACCGCGCCCCGGGTCAGGCACCACAGCGGCGCGGTGACGGCCCGGTCGCCCAGGGCCTGCACCAGGGCGAGCGTCGTCGCCGCGACCTCGGTCGGGGTCCCGGGGTCCAGGGCGAGCAGGGACAGCACGCCGGTCAGGTCGTGGTCGGCCAGGGCCGTGGTCAGCCGGACACCGAGCCGTTCCCGGGTGCGGTCCGGCGCGTCGACCTCCAGCAGGGTCAGGTCGAGGCCCTGTCCGGCCAGGTCGGCGAGGAGCGCGTCGTCACCGTGCGCCGGCGGCACGACGACGAGCCACCGGCCGGCCGGCACCCCGGCGGCCTCCCGGTCCAGGGGCTGCCAGGTCACCTGGTAGCGCAGCTTCTCCGCGGTGGACATCTCGCGGCGCTTGCGCCGCCAGTCGGCCAGCACGGGGGCGACGGTGTCCAGCGCACCGCGCTGGTCGGGTGAGGCGAGTTCCAGCAACTCGGCGAGGGAGTCCAGGTCGGGACGCTCGAGCGCGGCCCAGAAGTCGGCGTCAGCGCCGTCTGTGCCCGGTTCGGCCGCGTCGGTGCCCGGGTCGGCCTCGTGCAGCCAGTAGTGCCTGTGGTCGAAGGCGTACGTCGGCAGGTCGACCCGGACCGGGACGGGCGGCAGCAGCGCGGCCCAGTCGACGGCCAGCCCCCGCACGAACAGCTCGGCCATCGAGGTCAGCAGCCGCCGCAGGCCACCGTCGTCGCGGCGCAGCGTCCCGACCACCAGCCCGTCGGTGATCTCGGCGATCGGCTGCACCAGCACCGGGTGCGCGCTGAGTTCCACGAACACGCCGTGGCCCTGGGCGACCAGGTCCGCCACCGCCGGGCCGAATCCGACCTGGCTGCGCAGGTTGCGGTACCAGTAGCCGCCGTCGACGACCCCGGCGTCGCGGATCCAGTCGCCGGTGACCGTCGAGTAGAACGGGACGGCCGGCGCCTGCGCGTCGATCCCGGCCAGCACGTCGGCGAGGGTGTGCCGGATGTCCTCGACGTGCCAGCTGTGGGAGGCGTAGTCGACGGCCACCCGCCGGACCCGTACCCCCTGGCCGGCCAGGAGTTCCAGGGCCTCGTCCAGGGCGTCGGCGTCGCCGGCGACCACCACCGAGGACGGGCTGTTGACCGCGGCCACCTCGACCCGGCCAGCCCAGGGCGTCAACCGCCCGAGCACGTCCTGCTCGGGCAGCGCGACCGAGGCCATGCCACCGCGACCGGACAGCTTCGCGGCGATCGCCTGGCTGCGCAGCGCCACCACCCGGGCGGCGTCCTGGAGCGAAAGCGCCCCGGCCACGCAGGCCGCGGCGATCTCACCCTGCGAGTGCCCGAGCACCGCATCCGGTCGTACGCCGACCGACGACCACACCGCCGCCAGGCCCACCATCACGGCGAACGACGCCGGTTGCAGCACGTCGACCCGCTCGGTCAGGTCGGCGGGGGTCTCGCCGCGCAGCACGTCCGGCAGGGACCAGTCGATCCACGGCTCCAGCGCGGCGGCGCACTCGGCGATCCGGGCGGCGAAGACCGGTGACGAGTCGAGCAGTTCCCGGCCCATGCCGACCCACTGCCAGCCCTGGCCGGGGAACACCCACACCACCCGGCCGGGCACGTCCACGCCGCCGGTGACCAGGCCCGGGGCGTTCTCACCCCGGGCCAACGTGCCCAGCCCGGCGAGCGCCTCGGCGTCGGTCTGCGCCACCACCACGGCCCGCCGGCCGAGCTTCGCGCGCCCCGAGAGCAGCGCACCGGCCACCCCGGCCAGCGGCACCGCACCGGCACCCTTGAGGAAGGACACCAGCCGGCCGGCCTGCCCGGCCAGCGCACCCGGGCTGCCCGCCGACACCACCAACGGCACCACCCCGGCCGGTACGACCTCCGGGGCGGCCGGCGCCGTCGGCGCGGCCGGCGCCTCCTCCAGGATCACGTGCGCGTTCGTCCCGCTGGCCCCGAAGGAGGACACGGCGGCCCGGCGCGGACGCCCGCCGCGTGGCCAGTCCCGCGCCTCGGTCAGCACCCGGACCGCCCCGGCCGACCAGTCGACCTTGGTGGTGGGGGTGTCCACGTGCAGCGTCGCGGGCAACAGCTCGTGCCGCAGCGCCTGCACCATCTTGATCACCCCGGCCACCCCGGCCGCCGCCTGGGTGTGCCCGATGTTCGACTTCAGCGACCCCAGCCACAGCGGACGGTCGGGGTCCCGGCCCTGCCCGTAGGTGGCCAGCAGGGCCTGTGCCTCGATCGGATCGCCCAGCGCGGTGCCGGTGCCGTGCCCCTCCACCGCGTCCACGTCGGCGGGCGTCAGGCCGGCGTTGGCCAGCGCGCTGCGGATCACCCGCTGCTGCGACGGGCCGTTCGGCGCGGTCAGCCCGTTGGACGCGCCGTCCTGGTTCACCGCGCTGCCACGCAGCAGTGCCAGGACCGGATGCCCGCGCTCCCGCGCCACCGACAACCGCTCCAGCAGCAGGACCCCGACCCCCTCGGACCAGCCGGTGCCGTCGGCGTCGTCGGCGTACGCCTTGCACCGGCCGTCGGCGGACAACCCCCGCTGCCGGGAGAACTCCAGGAACGCGTCCGGGCTGGCCATCACCGTCGCGCCGCCGGCCAGCGCCATCGAGCACTCGCCCTGCCGCAGCGCCTGGGCCGCGAGGTGCATCGCCACCAGCGAGGAGGAGCAGGCGGTGTCCAGGGTGACCGCCGGTCCCTCCAGGCCGAACACGTACGACACCCGACCGGAGGCCACGCTGGCCGCCGCCCCGGTCATCAGGTAGCCCTGCACGTCCTCGGGCACCCGGTGCAGCCGGGTCACGTAGTCGTGGTGGACGATGCCGGTGAAGACCCCGATGTCGCTGCCCTTGACCGACAGCGGGTCGATGCCGGCCCGCTCCAGCACCTCCCAGGAGGTCTCCAGCAGCAACCGCTGCTGCGGGTCCATCGCCAGCGCCTCGCGGGGCGAGATCCCGAACAGCGTGCCGTCGAACTGGGCGGCGTCGTAGAGGAACCCACCCGTGCGGGTGTAGCTGGTGCCCGGGTGGGCGGGGTCCGGGTGGTAGAGGCCGTCGAGGTCCCAGCCCCGGTCGACGGGGAAGCCGGCGACCGCGTCGTGCCGCTCCCGTACCAGGTTCCACAGTCCCTCGGGGGTGTCCGCGCCGCCGGGCAGCCGGGTGCTCATCGCCACGATCGCGATCGGCTCGTCGGAGACGGCAGCCCCGGCGGTGACTGGCAGTTCCGGGTGCTCACCGAGCAGTTCGGCGCGCAGGTGGGCGGCGAGGACCGCCGGCGTCGGGTAGTCGAAGACCAGGGTGCTGGGCAGCCGTACGCCGGTGAAGTCCTGGAGTCGGTTACGGAGCTTGACCCCGCTCAACGAGTCGAAGCCGAGGCTCTTGAAGGGCTGCTCCTCGTCGAACGCGTCCGAGTCCCGGTGGCCGAGGACGACGGCGGTGCTCTCCTTGACCAGGTCCAGCACGATCCGGAGCTGCTCGGCGACGGCCAGCCCGGCGAGCCGGTCCGACAGCCCCGCACCTGTCGCCCCGCCCCGGGGCACCACCCGGCGGGCGAGCGGTTGCGGTTGCGGTTGCGGGTCACCGTCCACCGCCACGACGGCGGCGGCGTCGGGGGTCAACGGCACCGGGGCGACGGGGACGGCGGCGTCGAGGGTCAGCGGGCCGATCGTGGCGACGGGTTCGCCGTCGACGTCCGCCAGCTCCAGCAGGTGGCCGCCGTCCGGCGTCGGTGTCGTCCGCAGCCGCACGGCAGCGGCGCCCTGCGCGTACACCGTCATGCTCCGGCACGTCGCGATGTCCCGCTCGTCGTCGCCGGCCAGGACGCGCAGCGCGGCGTCGACGAGTCCCGGGTGGAGGGTGAACGCGGCGGCCTGCTCGGCCAGCTCGGCCGGGAGGCCGAGCTCGGTGCCCGACCGGTCCCGCCTGTCGAACGCCGGCGGCGGCACCCCGGGCACCAGCACGGCGCGGGCGTGGCAGGTCCACGACCCCGGCGCCGCGCCGTCGGGTAGGCCGTGGACGGCCACGCCACGACGTCCGTCCGCGCCGGGACCGGCCACGGTCACCCGCACCCGGGTACGCCCGGCCGCCGCGACCGTCAGCGGCGCTTCGACGACGATCTGGTCGAGGCTGCCGCAGCCGACCTCGTTGCCCGCCCGGACCAGCATCTCCAGCAGCACGGCGACCGGCACCCGGGGGGTCGGGCCGGGGAGCACCCCCGGGCTGCGTGGCGACAGCCGACCGGTGAGCACCAGGCCGCCGGTGTCGGGCACGTCGATCACGGTGCCGAGCAACGGGTGCCCGGCGCTTGTGGCACCGAGCGCCTCCGCGCCCCCGGTGGCGGTGTCGTCGGGCTCGGCCCAGTACCGCTCGTGTTGGAACGCGTAGGTGGGCAGCTCGGTTCCCACCCCGGTGGCACGCCTGCCGAGCAGGCCGGTCCAGTCGACGGGCACGCCCCGCACGTGCAGCGCCGCGACCGCGGCCACCAGGTCGGCGACCTCCGCGCCGTCCTTGCGCAGCACGGCGAGGCAGCTCTGCTCCGGTACGCCGAGCGTGGCGAGCGCCATCGCGGCCAGCGCCCCACCCGGCCCCAGCTCCAGGAAGGTCGTCGCGCCGTGCCCGCTCAGCGCGGTGACCGCGTCGCCGAACCGGACCGGGTGGCGGGCCTGGTCGACCCAGTACTCCGGGGTGCCGAGCTGGCCCTCCCCGGCGAGCGCGCCGGTCAGCGTGGACACGACGGGCAGGTCGCCCGGCCGGAACGACAGGTCCGCCAGCACCGCGCGGAACTCGTCGAGCATCGGCGTCATCAGCGGTGAGTGGAAGGCGTGGCTGACCGGAAGTCGTCGCGTCTTACGGCCCCGACCGGCCAGTTCGGCGGCGACGGCGAGCACGACGTCCTCGTCGCCGGAGAGCACCACCGCGTCGGGGCCGTTGACCGCCGCGACGCAGACGACCCCCTCCGACCCGGCGAGCAGCGGCGCGACCTCGGCCTCGGTCGCCTGGACGGCGACCATCGCGCCACCGGTGGGCAGGTCCTGCATCAGCCGGCCCCGGGTGGCGACCAGTCTGGCCGCCCCGTCCAGGTCCAGCACCCCGGCGACGTGGGCGGCGGTGATCTCCCCGACCGAGTGGCCCGCGAGCAGGTCGGGGCGTACCCCCCAGGACTCGACCAGCCGGAACAGCGCGGTCTCCAGGGCGAACAGCGCGCCCTGCGTGTAGACGGTCTGGTCGAGCAGCTCACCGTCGGAGGCGAAGGCCACGTCACGCAGCGGGCGCGACGCGTGCCGGCCCAGGTGCCGGTCCACGGCGGCGCAGGCGGTGTCGAACGCGGCACGGAAGACCGGGAAGGCTGCGGCGAGCTCGCGTCCCATGCCGGCCCACTGACTGCCCTGGCCGGTGAACAGGACAGCCAGTCTGCCCGGGACCGGGGTGCCGGAGACGATCCCGGGGCCCGTCGCGCCACGCTCGACGGTACACAGACCGGTGCCGGCCTGCCCCCGGTCGGCGGCCAGCACGACCGCCCGGTGGTCGAGGTGGGCGCGGGTGGTCACGAGGGCGTGTGCCGCATCGGTGAGGCGTACGTCGGACCGGTCGGCGAGGAACCGGGCGAGCCGACCCGCCTGGCCGCGCAGGCCGGCAGCCGTCCGCGCCGACACCACGACCGGGACCGGGAAGCCGCTCGACTCCGGCCCAGACTCCGGCTCCGACGCCGACTCCGGCGGGTCGGTGACCGGCTGGTCGGGAGCCGCTTCCAGGACGACGTGCGCGTTGGTGCCGCCGATGCCGAAGGACGACACCGCAGCCCGGCGGGGCCGGCCGGTGTCCGGCCAGTCACGCGCCTCGGTCAACAGCTCCACCGCGCCCGAGGACCAGTCCACGTTGCGCGACGGACGGTCGACGTGCAGCGTCCGGGGCAGCACGCCGTGCCGCATGGCGAGCACCATCTTGGCGACGCCCGCGACCCCCGCCGCGGCCTGGGTGTGCCCGATGTTCGACTTCACCGACCCCAGCCACAGCGGCCGGTCGGCCGGTCGGTCCTGGCCGTAGGTGGCGAGCAGCGCCTGCGCCTCGATCGGGTCGCCGAGCGTCGTGCCGGTGCCGTGCGCCTCCACGACGTCCACGTCCGAGGGTCGCAGGCCCGCGTCGGCGAGTGCCTTCAGGATCACCCGCTGCTGCGACGGGCCGTTCGGCGCGGTGAGCCCGTTGGACGCGCCGTCCTGGTTCACCGCACTGCCCCGGACCACTGCCAGCACCTGGTGACCCCGGCGGCGGGCCTCCGACAGCCGCTCCACGAGCAGCAGTCCCACCCCCTCGGACCACCCGGTGCCGTCCGCGCCGTCGGCGAACGCCTTGCACCGGCCGTCGGGCGCGAGGCCACCCTGCCGGGAGAACTCGACGAACGTCTCGACGGTGCCCATCACCATCACACCCCCGGCGAGGGCCATCGTGCACTCGCCGCGGTGCAGCGCCTGCGCCGCCAGGTGCAGCGCCACAAGCGAGGAGGAGCAGGCGGTGTCGACGGTGATGGCCGGCCCCTCGAAGCCGAAGTGGTAGGAGACCCGGCCGGAGACGACACTGCCCGAACTTCCGGTGAGGCGGAAACCCTCGGTGCCGGCCGCCTGGAGGGTGCGGGTGTCGTAGTCGTGGCTGTTGACGCCGACGAAGACCCCGACCTCCTGCCCGGCGAGCGTGGTCGGGTCGATCGCGGCCCGCTCGAACGCCTCCCATGACGTCTCCAGCAGCAGCCGCTGCTGCGGGTCCATCGCCAACGCCTCGTTCGGTGAGATGCCGAAGAAGGCCGCGTCGAAGCCGGCGGCGTCGTCGAGGAACGCGCCGTGGCGCACGTACGAGGTGCCCGGGTGGTGCGGATCCTCGTGGTAGACCCGGTCGGTGTCCCACCCCCGGTCGGCGGGGAACTCGGTGACCGCGTCGACCCCGTCGGCCACCACCCGCCACAGGTCCTCCGGGCCGTGCACGCCCCCGGGGAAGCGACAGGCCATCGCCACGATCGCGATCGGCTCGTCGGTCGTCGGGGCAGGTGCACCGGCTGCGGCCGGCTGGCGCGAGGTCCCACCGAGCAGCCTGGTGTGCAGGTACCCGGCGAGCGCGGCCGGTTTCGGGTAGTCGAAGACCATCGCCGGGGACAGGGTGAGCCCGGTCGCGGCGGCCAGCCGGTTGCGCAGTTCCACGGCGGTGAGCGAGTCGAAGCCGGCGTCCTTGAAGCTGCGCCCGGGGTGCACGGCGTCGGCGTCGGCGTCGGCGTGGCCGAGCACCGCGGCGGCGTGTCCGCGTACCAGGTCGAGCAGGAGTTCGGTCTGCGCGGTCTCGGCGAGTCCGGCGAGGCGCCCGGCCAGCGACGTGGGGCCGGTGGCGCTGCCGGCCCTCGGCCGCGGCGCCGGGGCCAGCGCGCGGAGCAGCGGCGGGACCGGGTCGCCGGCCACGGCGGCCCGCCGCAGGGCGGGCAGGTCGAGTTTCGCCGCCACCACCGTGTCGGCCAGGCCGAGGGTGGCGTCCAGCAGCGCCATGCCCTCGGCGGCGGACAGGCCGGTCATGCCGGTACGCCGGTGGCGGCTCAGGTCCGCGACCCCCAGGTGCCGGGTCATGTCGCTGGCCTGCGACCAGTAGCCCCAGGCGAGGGAGACGGCGGGCAGCCCGAGCCGGTGCCGCTGCCGGGCGAGCGCGTCGAGACACGCGTTGGCCGCGGCGTAGTTGGCCTGCCCCGGGTTGCCCAGCACGCCCGCCGCCGAGGAGAACAGCACGAACGCGGCGAGGTCCAGGTCCCGGGTGAGCTCGTGCAGGTGGAGCGCCGCGTCCAGCTTCGGCCGCAGCACGGTGTCGAGGCGTTCCGGGTGCAGTTCGGTGAGCACCCCGTCGTCGAGGACGCCGGCGGTGTGCACCACGGCGGTGAGCGGATGCGCGGCCGGCACCGCCGCCAGCACGTCCCGCAGCCGGTCCCGGTCCGCCGCGTCGCAGGCGACGACGTCTACCGACGCCCCCAGCGCGGTCAACTCGGCGTGCAGCTGCGGGGCGTGGCCCCGCCGGCTGAGCAGGACCAGGTGCCGGATGCCGTGCGCGGTGACGAGATGACGGGCCGTGGTGGCCCCCAGGGTTCCGGTGCCACCGGTGATCAGCACGGTGCCGTCGGGGTCGAGTCGACGGTGCGGCGTCGGGACGTCAGGCGAGAACCGGACCAGCCGGGGCACCTCCGCGACGCCGTCGCGCACCCGCACCTGCGGCTCGCCGCTGTGCAGCACCGCCGGCAGCGCGGGCCGGGACGCGTCGTCGAGGTCGACCAGCACGATCCGGCCCGGGTGCTCCGACTGCGCCGACCGCACCAGGCCCCACACCGCTGCGACGTCGAGCGCGGTGTGGTCACCGGTGACCACGACCAGTCGCGTGTCGGCCAGGGCCGGTTCGGCGAGCCAGGCCTGCAGCAGCGTCAGCGCGGCGTCGGCCGCCGTACGGGGATCCCCGGTGACCGCCTCGTAGTGCAGGACGTCAGGTGGTGTCGCCGCCGCCGTGGCGACGTCCCCGCCGGTGGTGACGGGCACGATGTCGACGGCGCGGTCCACGGGCGGCAGCGGCAGCGCGGTCCACTCGACCCGGAACAGGGCGTCGGGCGGCAACGCACCGCCGGCCGGTTCGTCGGCCTCGGCGGTGCCGAGCACCCCGTCGGCGGTCAGCACGGGTCGCCCGGTGGCGTCGGTAAGCGTCAGCGCGGTCCCCTGCGGCGACGTCGGGCCCGGCCGGACCTGCACGGCGGTGGCCCCCGAAGCCAGCAGGGTCACCCCGGTCCACCGGGTCGGCTGCGTGCCGTCGGGCAGGACGGCGCGGACGGCCGCGTCGAGCAGGGCGGGGTGCAGCCCGTAACGGTCGGCGTCCCGTGCCGCGCCCTCGTCCAGGTCGACCTCGGTGGCGACTCCGGGCATCGGGCGGGTCGGCAGGGTGACGGTGGGGGCGAGGGTGCCGTGCGCGTGGCGGGTCCATGGCGCGTCGAACGGGGCCTGCGCGGCACGGGAGTGGATCGCCACGGACCGCCGCCGCGTCCCATCGGGTTCGCCGACGACGACCCGGATGTCACGGCCGCCGCGCGCCGGCAGCAGCACGGGCACCTCGACGGTCAGGTCGTCGAGGACGGGGGTGTCGGCCAGGTCACCGAGCCGGATGGCCACCTCGACCAGGGTCGCGTTCGGCACCGCGACGGTTTCCGCGCCGAGGTGCTCCGCGAGCCACGGAAGAGCCCGCGACGACCACCGCGAGGTGGCCGCGAAGCCGGCCGAGTCCGGCAGGCTCACCACCGCGCCGAGCAGGGGGTGTGCCGTGGTCTCCTGGCCCAACGACGTGGCGTCCGTGGTGGTGGGTGTCGACCGCAGCCAGTAGTGCCGCCTGTCGAACGCGTAGGTCGGCAGGTCCACCCGGCCGGACACCGGCGGGAACATCGCGGCCCAGTCGACCGCCACCCCCCGGACGAACAGCTCGGCCATCGAGGCCAGCAGCCGGCGCAGGCCACCGTCGTCGCGCCGCAGGGTGCCGGTCACCAGCACGTCGGCGTCGGCCACCAGTTCGCTGATCGGCTGGACGAGCACCGGATGCGCGCTCACCTCGACGAAGACGCCGTACCCCTGGTCGACCAGGGCGGCGACGGCCGGGCCGAACCGCACCTGGGCACGCAGGTTCCGGTACCAGTAGGCGCCGTCGACCACCCCGGCGTCGCGGACCCATCCGCCGGTCACGCAGGAGTAGAAGGGCACCACCGGCGCCTTCGCCTCGACCTGCGCCAGCGCCTCGGCCAGGATCTCCTCGACGTCCGCCACGTGCCGGGTGTGCGAGGCGTAGTCCACCGCCACCCGCCGTACCCGCACACCCCGCGCCGCCAGCGCCGCCGACGCCTCGTCCAGCGCTTGGACCTCACCGGCGATCACCACCGACGACGGCCCGTTGACCGCGGCGACCTCCACCCGGCCCGCCCAGGGCGTCAGGTGTGCGGTCACCTCGTCCTCACCCGACGCCACCGACGCCATGCCGCCGTGGCCCGACAGGGTCGAGGCGATGGCCCGGCTGCGCAGCGCCACCACCCGCGCCGCGTCCCGGAGCGACAGCGCCCCGGCCACGCAGGCCGCCGCGATCTCACCCTGCGAGTGACCCACCACCGCGTCCGGCCGGACCCCCACCGACGACCACACCGCCGCCAGGCCCACCATCACCGCGAACGACGCCGGTTGCAGCACGTCGACCCGCTCGATCAGATCGGCGGGGGCCTCACCGCGCAGCACGTCCCGCAGGGACCAGTCGATCCACGGCTCCAACGCCGCGGCGCACTCCGCGATCCGGGCGGCGAAGACCGGCGAGGTGTCGAGCAGTTCCCGGCCCATGCCGACCCACTGCGTCCCCTGGCCCGGGAACACCCACACCACCCGGCCCGCCACCTCCGCGCCGCCGGTCAGCACACCGACCGCCTGCTCACCACGGGAGAGCGCATCCAACCCGGCCGACGCCTCGTCCACCGAGCCCGCCACCACCACCGCGCGCTCGGACCACACCGCCCGCTGCGACACCAACGCCCCGGCCACCCCCGCCAACGGCAGACCGGACCGCGCGACGAACCCGGCCAGCCGACCCGCCTGACCCGCCAACGACACCGGGCTGCGCGCCGACACCACGAGCGGCACCACCTCCGCCGCCACCGGCGGGGCCACCTCGGCGACGGCCGGCTCCTCGGCCGCCTCCTCCACGATCACGTGCGCGTTCGTCCCGCTCACCCCGAACGACGACACCCCGGCCCGACGTGGACGACCCTCAGGGGTCCACTCCCGGGGCTCGGTCAACAGCGCCACGGCACCGGCGGACCAGTCCACCCCCACCGCCGGGGCGTCGACGTGCAGCGTCGCCGGCAGCACCCCGTGCCGCAGCGCCTGGACCATCTTGATCAGACCGGCGACACCGGCAGCCGCCTGGGTGTGCCCGATGTTCGACTTCAGCGACCCCAACCACAACGGCCGATCCGCGTCCCGGTCCTGACCGTACGTCGCCAGCAGCGCCTGCAACTCGATCGGATCACCGAGCGTCGTCCCCGTACCGTGCCCCTCCACCGCGTCCACCTCGGCCGGCGACAGGCCCGCCGCGGCCAGCGCCCGACGGATCACCCGCCGCTGCGCCAGACCGTTCGGGGCGGTCAGGCCGTTCGACGCGCCGTCCTGGTTCACGGCGCTGCCCCGGACCACCGCCAGCACCCGGTGGCCGCGCTCCCGGGCCACCGACAGCCGCTCCAGCACGACCACGCCCGCGCCCTCGGCCCAGCCGGTGCCGTCGGCGGTGGCGGCGTACGCCTTGCACCGGCCGTCCGGGGCGAGCGCCCGCTGCCGGGAGAACTCCACGAAGGTGTCCGGGTTCGCCATCACCGTCGCCCCGCCGGCCAGCGCCAGGGAACACTCGCCCTGCCGCAGGGCCTGGGCGGCGAGGTGCACCGCCACCAGCGACGACGAGCAGGCGGTGTCCACGGTGATCGCCGGCCCCTCGAAGCCGAACACGTAGGACACCCGCCCCGATGCCACGCTGGTGGCCGACCCCGTGGTGGTGAAGCCCTCCAGCTCCGGCGCGTCGACGCCGGTGCCGTAGCCGTGGCCGAAGACGCCGGTGAACACGCCGACGTCGGTGCCCTTCAGCGACGAGGCGTCGATGCCGGCCCGCTCCAGCGCCTCCCACGAGGTCTCCAGCAGCAACCGCTGCTGCGGATCCATGGCCAGCGCCTCACGCGGCGAGATCCCGAAGAACCCCGCGTCGAACAGCCCGGCATCGCGCAGGAAACCACCGTGCCGGGTGTACGAGGTGCCGGTGCGGTCCGGATCCGGGTCGAACAGCCGATCGAGGTCCCAGCCCCGGTCGTCGGGGAACTCGGCGACCGCGTCGACACCGGCGGCCACCAGGTCCCACAGCTCCTCCGGCCCGCTCACCCCACCGGGCAGCCGGCAGGCCATACCCACGATGGCGACGGGTTCGTCGAAGTCGGCGACCGGCACCGGCTCGTCGACCGTCCGGTCGACGCCGAGGAGCTCGGCCCGCAGCCAGGCGGCCAACGCCAGCGAGGTGGGATGGTCGAAGACAACGCTGGTCGGCAGCCGCAGCCCGGTGCCCGCCGTCAACCGGTTGCGCAGTGCGACGACGGCCAGCGAGGTGAAGCCCAGGTCGCGGAACGCCCGGTCGGCCGGGACCGACCCGGGCCCCGGCTGTCCCGACACCGCCGCCGCCTGGGTGCGGACCAGGTCGTCCAGGAGGGCCAGTTGGGCCGGTTCGTCGAGTGCGGACAGCCGACGCCGCAGGGTCGCCGCGACGGCGTCGTCGGGCTCGGCGACGGTCGTCAGCGCGTCGTGGTGCTCGGTCGCCGCGTACACCACCCGGCCGGGCTGTTCGGCCAGCAGCCGCCGCTGGACCTTGCCGGAGGCGGTGCGGGGGATGTGCGTCACCTCGCGGACCTCGGCGGGCACCTTGTAGGCGGAGAGCCGCTCGCGGCACCGGCTCAGCAGGGCCTGGACGTCGAACCCGGTGTCGCCGGGGATCACGTACGCCACCGGCACCTCGCCGAGCGTGTCGTGCGGCAGGCCCGCCACGGCGGCGTCGGCGACCCCGGGGACGGTCCGCAGCACCGCCTCCACCTCCGTGGGGTGGATGTTCTCCCCACCGCGGATGATCAGCTCCTTGCTCCGCCCGCAGATGGTGAAGTACCCGGCGTCGTCCCGCCGGGCCAGGTCTCCGGTGCGGAACCAGCCGTCGCGCAGTGCCTCGGCGGTCGCCTCCGGGCTGTCGTGGTAGCCGACCATGACGTTCGGCCCACGGACCCACACCTCCCCCTCGACCCCGGCGGGACGGTCCACTCCGGTACCGGGGTCGACGATGCGCACCTCGACGCCCGGCACGGGCAGGCCGCAGGATCCGTCGACCCGCCGGCCGTCCGGCGGGTTGATGGTGATCGCCCCGCAGGTCTCGGTGCTGCCGTACGCGTCGACGAGCGGCACCCCGAAGGTCTCCTCGAACTCCCGGCGCAGCCCGGCGGCGAGGACCGCTCCGCCGGCCAGGCCGATCCGCAGGTGGGGTGCCGAGAAGCCGTGCTGCCGGGCCGCCGTCACCAGGTGCTGGTAGGTGGTGGGCACCCCGGCCAGGAAGGTCGACTCCTGCTCCCGGAGCACCCGGAGCACGTCCGACGCGGAACTGCCGTCCATGATCCGGGCGGTGGCACCGACCACGGTGACGGACAGCACGCAGGCGATGTGCGAGAGGCTGTGGAACAGCGGGAGCGGCCAGAGCACCCGGTCCCGGTCGGTCAGCCCGGGAATCGGCACGTAGCAGGAGGCGACGGACCAGAGACAGTTGCGCTGGGTCGACAGCACACCCTTGGGGTGGCCGGTCGTCCCCGAGGTGTAGAACATCCAGGCCACGTCGTCGAGACCGAGGTCGTCGCGGGCCGGCTGGTCCGGTTCGGCATCGGCGAGCGCGTCGTACGACAGCGTCCCGGTCGGCACCTCGGCACCGGTCACCAGCACCGTCAGGTGCGGCATCGACCGGAGCCTGCCGGCCTGTGCGGCATCGGTGACGATCACCGTGGCGCCGCTGTCGGACAGCAGGTACTCCAGCTCGGCCTGCGCCGAGGCGGGGTTGAGCGGCACCCCGATGCCGGCGGCGCGCACGATCGCGAGGTAGCTCTCCACCGTCGCCACCGACTGGGGCAGCCAGATGGCCACCCGGTCACCGGGCCGGACGCCGAGGCCCCCCAGGTGCCCCGCGAGCCGCCGGGTCCGCGCCTCGAGGTCGCGGTACGTCACCGCCCGCCGGTCGTCCTCGAAGGCCACCTTGCCGGGAAACCGGGCCGCGTTCTCCTGGAGCGTGACGGGCAATGGCCTGATGAGGTCGGTGCGCACGGCGGGGCAGGTCCTTTCGAGGATCAGCGGAGCGGAACGCTCACCAGCGGACGGGGAGGTTCTTCACCGCGAAGACGGAACCCTGCAGGCGCAGCGGCACCTCGTCGGCCGGGACGGCCAACCCCAGGTCGGGGAAGGCCTGCAACAGTGCCGACAGCCCGGTACGCAGCTCGATCCGGGCGAGGTTCTGACCGAGGCACTGGTGGACGCCGAAGCCGAACGCCACGTGGCCCGAGGTCTCCCGCTCGATGTCCAGTTTCGCGGGGCACCCGAACTTGGCCGGGTCACGGTTGGCCGCCGGCAAGGACACCGTGACGGTGTCCCCCTTCCTGATCAACTCGCCGTGGAGCTTGAGGTCCTCCAGCGCGGTGCGGTACGTGTGGTACTGGTTGACCGTCAGGTAACGCAGCAGTTCCTCGATCGCGGCGTCGAGCCTCGCCGGTTCCGCCCGGAGCAGGGCCAGCTGGTCCTGGTGGTGCAGCAGGGCGAACACGCCGACTGCCAGCGCGCTCTCCGTGGTCTCGTAGCCCGCGAACAGCAGCAGCGTGACGATGTTGCGTACCTCCTCCCCGGTCAGCTCCTCGTCGGCGACCAGGGCACTGATCAGGTCGTCGCCGGGCTGCTGTCGACGCCTGTCGATGACCTCGTCGAAGAACGCCCCCGCCTCGGCGTAGGCGGCGGCCGCGGCCGCCGGGTCCGCCTCGGCGTCGTGCAGGAGGATCACCGCGTGCAGATAGCGGTCGCGTTCCGCGTACGGCAGGCCGACCAGCTCGGACAACACCCGCAGCACCAGCGGCCGGGCGAAGGTCTCGACCAGGTCCACAGGTGCTCCGTGCGCCCGCATGACCTCGATCTGCTCGGCGGCGACGGCCTGCACGTGCGACGTCAACCGACTGGTCCGCCGGACGGTGAACTCCCCGGTCAGCAGCCGGCGGTACCGGGTGTGCTCGGGCGGGTCCATGTGGATGAACATCCCGGGGATCAACGGGTGGGTCGGGATCACCTGCCCCTGGTGCGTCACCGGGAAGTGACCGACCTCGCAGCTGTGGCTGAACCGCAGGTCGCTGAGGACCTCCCGCACCAGGTCGTAACTGGAGACGATCCAACCGACGTGCCCGTCCGGGTAGCGCATCCGGGCGAGCGGACGCTGTTCCCGCAGCTCGTCGAAGATCGCCGGCGGGTCGAACTTGTCGGTCCGCGCCCACGGCTGCTCGAAGGAAATGGCGTCGGTCATGGAATCCTTCTCCCTCGGAAAATGGTGGGTGAGCGGTTTATTCGGCGATTCTCGTGCGCCCGGCCCAGCGGAACACCGCCACCTCGCAGCCGTTCACCGTCCGGTACTCACCGTCGTGGACGAAATGCTCGTAGCCGGCCCCGTGTCGAATCTTGAGTGTTTGTCCCAACGCCGCCTCCGGGACGCTGCGCTGCGCCGACGACAGATCGACCGGCCCACCACTGAGGACGACTTCCACCTGTGTGACACTCATCTGGTCTCCCATTTCGCCGGGTCGTTTCCGCCTGAACCTGGGCACGCGATTCCCGCACCGACAATGTCGGCGCCATCCTCGCGAAAGGTGATCGACAGGTCCGGATCCCGAGGTCGGCCAGGGCCGACGTCGTCATCCGACGTCGACGGGCTGCCCGGTGCGCATCGATTCGTAGGCGGCCTGGATGATCCGCTGCGTGCGTAACCCGACCTCGCCGTCGGGGCCGGCTCCCTTGCCGGTGTCGATCGTGTCGAGGAATTCCCGGAGCATCAGCGGATACCGGTCCTCCCCACCCGTTTCCCGCCGCTCACCGCCGGTGGCGGCGTCGAACCCGCCGAGCAACCGGGGCGCGGCGTCGTACTCCACGCTCGCCCGGTCCCCGACGAGGGTCAGCGTCGGTCCGGCCGCCGGCGACCTGCTCCAACTGCAGTCGAGCGTGGCGACCACCCCACCGCGGTAGGTGACGGTGAGCACCGCGGCGCTCTCGACGCCCTGCCCCCCACCGAGCACGTCGTTCGCCTGCGCGTACACCCGCTCCGCCGGTGCCCCGTCGAGCACCGTGTCCACCAGGTCGAGCAGGTACGGGGCGTTGGCGGCGACGGCGCCCAGGCCGGCCACCGGCGGGGTGTGGTATGCGCCGTGGATGGTCGTCAGGGTGCCGACGACGCCGTCGGCGATCCCCCGACGGATCGCGGCGAACGCCTCGCCGTAGCAGGCCGGGGAGGCGAGGGTGAGCCGGACACCCGCCATGTCGCAGGCGTCCACCATCTCCTTGACGTCCGACTCGGTGAGCGCCAGCGGCTGTTCGCACAGCACGAACGCCTCCGCCTCGGCCATCCGCTCGACCACCTCCCGGCGACGGCCGACCTCCCCGGTGACCACGACGGCGTGTGGACGCCACTGCGTGACCTCGTCCCAGTCGTCGGCGTAGGGCACCCCGAGCTGTCCGGCGAGGGTCCGGCCCCGTTCCTGGTCGTCGGCGGTGCCGTCGGGGTCGGCGACGAGCAGTTCGACGTCGGGCAGGTCGTGCAGCAGACGGGCGTAGGCCTCGGCGCGCTCGTGCGCGAGGGACAGGACGGCGACCTTCATGCGGCTCCCTTCACAGGCAGTTCCACGGCGCGGCCGGTCCAGGCGGACTCCGCTGCCGCCTGGGTGATGCGGACCGCGGCCAGCGCGTCCCGGGCACCCAGTCGCGGTTCGGGGCCACCCAGGAAGGCCTGGGCGAACTCGCGCATCTCGGTGGCGAACACCGACCTGCCGGCGTAGCCGAAGCCGCCGGCCTCGCCGTCGGCCACCCGGACCTCCTGGGGCCACTCGGAGTCGTAGCTCACGCTGCCCCCGGTGCCCGCGACGTGGAACGTCACCCGTACCGGCGGCTTCGGCGTGGCCGTCCACCGGCTCACGATCTGGCTGATCGCGCCGTTGGCGTGGGTGAGGACGGCGGTGCCGGTCGCCACCGCCCCCTGCGGGGCCGGTGCGGCGATCTCGCCCTGGTAGCAGGCGTACACCCGGACCACCTCCCCGAAGATCCAGTAGGCCAGGTCCGCGCCGTGCAGCAGTTGGTCGGTCAGGATCCCGCCGGACCGCGCCGGCACCGACCCCGTCCAGGGCCTCGGGTGGTACGCGGAGAACTGGAACCGCGCGGTCGTGCCCTCGCCCAGGCCTCCGGACGCCACCAGCTCGTGCAGTCGCGCGAAAGCCGGCGCGAACCGTACGTCGTGGGCCGGGTAGAGCCGCACCCCGGCGCGCTCGGAGGCGTCGACGATCTCCTCGGCCTCTGCGGTGGTGGCCGCCAACGGCTTCTCGCACACCACGCCCACGCCTCTGGCCATGGCGGTCAGGGCGATCTCCCGGTGGGTGCCGGTCGGGGTGCAGATGTCCACGGCGTCGGCACCGTCCAACGCCTCGTCCAGCGAGCCCACGGCCCGCGCCCCGAACTCACGCGCCAACTCGGCGGCCCGGCCGTCGTCGGAACAGACCCGGACGGCCGCCCCGGCGCCGATCCACGCCTCCAGGTGCAGGCGCGCGATCAGTCCCGCGCCGATCAGAGCCACCTCAAGTTGTCGCATGGCAAGTCCAGACCTTCCCTCCAGCTGCCGGACCCACGGAACTCACAGGTACGGATCTATGCCTGGTTAGACTCGCCCACCCCGCTGGTCAGGGGCCATTACCAACGTGGGTAGTTCGGGCCGGTGACCAGGTCGCCGCGTTCCCGCCGGCCGCACCGGCCCGGCCCGGCGTACCCGTCGGCGCGGCTGGCGGGACCAGGCGGGGTGACCGTGCGGCACCGCAGACCCGACTGTCGAGTGCGCTTCCGGTCGACCGGGTGTGCTCGGTTCGGCCTCCGCTGGCGCGCGGTCCGGCGACGCCACAGGCGGACGCTGACGGTTCCGCAGGCGAGCGGGTGGTCCGGGTGGCTCAGGAAGCGTCGTCCGGGATGGTCTCCTCCGGGCGGCTACGGGGGCACTGATGAGGCGGCGCAGGGGCCGGAACATCCCGCTGCGGCACGCTGACCCCACCGCGGGCCGACTTCACGCCACCGACCGACCTTCCTCCCCCCGCCGCAGCGGCGTACCCCGACACCATCGCCGGGGTACGCCACCCGGGATCGGGCCCGCCTGCGAACCGCGGTGCCGCCGGGCACCTGGCGGCCTACCGGACGGTGAAAATCAGCGGGTTCGAGATGCCGACGCCCCCGTGGGAGTCGTAGACCCGGACGGTGAAGGTGGACGACGTGGCGGCCGCCAGGTCCACCGGGAACTGGTAGCGCTGCCCGCTGCTGGTCGTGGTCGTGGCCACCCGGGTCGTGCCGAGGTACAGCTCCGCCCGGCCGACGACGTCCCCGGCATCGGTGTCGGTGGCGTCCGCCACCAGCGTCACGGTCGTCGGTTCGAGGAAGTACGTCTGCCCGCCGGGGGTGCTCAGCGCCACCGCCGGCGGTCGGTTGGTGCCGGTGGACGCGGGCGTCACCACCGTGACCAGCCGCGGCGGCGCACCGCCGGACAGCGACTGGTCGGTGCCGGCGGAGACGTTCAGCACGAAGGTGGTGCTGGTACCGGGCTCCCCGGCCGGTGGGGTCCACTGGGTCTCGTACCGGTCACCGGCGGTCTTCACCCCCTGCGCCACAGTGACGCCGTTCACCCGGAACGACACCGAGGTGATGTAGTGGCCGCCGCCCACCGTCGCGGTCGCCGCCAGCGGGACGGGCCCCGGCCCGGTGTAGACCGCGCCGGCGGCAGGGCTGAGCCACGTGACGATCGCCGGATAGTCGGCGACCGGCGGCGTCGTCGTCGTCCCGGTAGGCGTCATGCTGGGCCGGACGCCGCCGGTGCAGGCGACACCGTTGAGCGTGAACGACGCGGGCACGGGGTTGTTGCCGAACCAGGAGCCGACGAAGCCGATGTTCACCGTGGCGTTGGTGCCCAGGGTCGCGTTCCAGCCCAGGTTCGTTGCGCTGACCTGCTGGCCCGACTGGCTCCAGGTGGCGCTCCAGGTCTGCGCGAGCAGCTGGTCGACGGCGGGAAAGGCGAACCGCAGCGTCCACCCGTTGACGGTGTCGCCCAGGTTGGTGATCGTGATGTCGGTGCTGAAACCACCGGTCCACTGGCTGCTGACGACGTAGTCCACCCGGCAGCCGGCCGCCGCGTTCGCCGCGCTGGACTGCGCGAGCACGGCGACCATCCCGGTCAGGGCGACGACGGCGGCCATGACGACGGCCGTCAGTGACTTCCTCATGACGCACCCCACCCAGTTAATATCGGTATCCATAAATGCGTATGCCGACTGTCCTGTGGTTCCACTTTCCTGTCAAGCCACCACCGACGGTCCTGCCGCCGGCAGGACCGTCGGTGGTCGGCCCCCGTACGGCACATCCGTCGAACCGCCTCAGCCGGCCGCGGCCGGCGGATCGGCGGTGGCCGCCCGGAGGTAGCGCAGGCCGTCGGTGGCGAGCCGGTCCTGCGAGGGGGCCAGTGGACGCCAGATCGCCGCGGCGGTGGCGATGGTCTCGTTCTCCGCCGTGAACGACTCGATGCAGAGCGCGCCCCGGTAACCGGTGTCCCGCAGCACGGCGAAGAAGCGCGGCCAGTCGAAGTGGTCCGCACCGGGTGCGCCCCGGTCGGTGCCGCTGACCTGGACGTGCTTGATGTGCGGGCCGGCGGCGGCGAGGGCCGCGTACGGATCGGACTCCTCGATGTTCATGTGATAGGTGTCGATCATGATGCCGACGCTCGACGGCAACCCGTCGATCAGCTCCACCGTCTGCGCGACGGTGTTGACCACGCTCGTCTCGTAGCGGTTCAGCGCCTCGACCCCGATGCTGACGCCCTGCTCGCCGGCCTGCTCGGCCACCGGCGTCAGCGCCCGCCGGAACTCCGCGTAGCAGGCCGCCCGCGCCGCCGCCGACATCCGCCAGGTGCGGCCGACCGAGGCGTACACCGGGCCGCCGACGCACGGCGCGCCGACGGCCGCCGCGGCAGTCACGCACCCCGTGAGGTACGCGACTGTCGACTCCACGACGGCCGGGGCGGCGTTCACCAGGTCCCGCCCCGGCGGGGTGACCGCGCAGACGCCGGCCGCGACCAGACCGTGCGCGGCCAACAGATCCCGGGTACGGGCCGGATCCCAGTCGCCGGGCTGTTCGATGGGCAGTTCGACCGCGTCGAAGCCGAACGACGCGATCCGCGGGACCAACTCGGCGAGGGCCGCGTCGTCGACAGGCGAGGCCCACACCCAGGGGTTGACACCGATGGTGTACACCGGGACCTACTTCCAGCGCTGCGGGTAACCGGGCAGGTCGGTGCAGCCGCACATCGCGTAGTGCAGCGGCGGCATGTCCGCGTCGAGGTACTGGTCCAGATTGTCCTGGGTGATTGTCGGCTGGGGCAGCTTCCACGGGCTGGACACCTGCTGGCCGTCGAGGATCCGCAGCGCGGCGACGATCGGCGTACGCCACTGGTAGGTCGGGTAGGTCGGCGCGATGGCGGTGAGCTTCTTGTCCTTCCAGATCTTCAGGAAGTCGAGCTGGTCCTCGCCGTTGATCGGCGGCACCGGCTTGCCCGCGTCCTGGAACGCCTCGACCGCCGCGACGGCGACCGCGCCGGCGTCCATCCAGACGCCGTCGATGGTGCCGTACCGCTGGATGTAGTCGTCGACGATCTTCTTGGTCTTGGCCGGGTCGCCGTCGGTGAACTCGACCCCCACGACGTCCACCTTCGCCTTGTCGAACGCCACCTTCGCGGCCGACCAGCGGGTTTCCAGGACGTCGACGCCGGGCAGGATCCGCAGGGCGAGGACCTTACCGCCGGGCTTCATCTTCTGGCTGACGAACTCGGCACCGACGTGGCCGAAGCCGTAACCGCCGATCGGGTTGATGAACGTCACCGGGCACTTCGTGTCGACGCCACGGTCGAACACGACCACCGGCAGCCCGGCCTTACAGGCCGCCTCGACGGCCGGGGTGAGCGTGGCGGTGGTGTTCGGCGAGACGATGAGCGCGTCGCAGCCCTTGCCGAGCAGGTCGTTGATGTCCGCGATCTGCTTCTGGTCCTTGCCCTCGGCATCGACGTGCACGAACTCCTTGATGCGGCTCTTCTGCGCCTCCACCTCGGCCTGCATGGTCTTGAAGCCGACCTGCCGCCACGGATTGTTCAAGGCCGCGTTGGAGAAACAGATCTTGTGCGGCCCGGCCTTCCTGAACTTCGCGGTGTCCACCATGGCCGGATTGAGCACCTGCTCCCACGGCTTGTCCGCCGCGCCGGTCGGGGTGGCGCCGAGCAGCGCCAACTCCGCGTCGTAGTCGGCCTGCACGAAGAACTTCGACTGCTCCCCGGTGCCCGACCCGGCGGCGGAGGAGGAACCGCCCGAGGGCCCCGCGCCCGGTTCGTCGGTGGCACAGGCGGTGAGGGACAGCAGGGTGACGGCGGCCAGCGCCGCCATGGAACGTCGCACTATGGATTCCCCTTATCGTGACGAAGAACGGGTTGCCGAGACCGCCACGGCGAGCAGGATGATCGCGCCCTGGACGGTGGACCTGAGGGCGCCGGAGACGCCGTAGAAATTCATCAGCGCGAACAGCAGTTCGAGGGTCAACGCGCCGAGCATCGCGCCGACGACCGAGCCGCGCCCCCCGCCCAGGGCGACGCCGCCGAGGACGACAGCGGTGATCGCACCGAACTCCAGGCCCGCACCGGACTGGAACGACACCCCGCTGTAGCCGCCCAGCAGGATCGCCGCCACGGCCGCCGCCAGCCCGCTGAGGATGAAGGCGACGGTCCGGGTACGCCAGACGCGTACCCCGCTCAGCTGCGCGGTGCGCGGGTTGTCGCCGACGGCGACCAGGGTCCGGCCGAAGTCCGACCGCATCAGCAGCACCGCGAGCACCGCGACGGCCACCAGGACCAGCAGCGCGTACGGCACCCGGCCGAGCAGCGGCACGTCCTCGACCGCCCGCCGGCCGAACCGCCGGAACTCCTCGGAGAGACCGCCCTTCGGCGCGCCGTCGGACCACAGGTACACCGCGCCGACCAGGATCAGGAACATGCCGAGGGTGGTGATGAACGACGGCACCCGCAGGCGTGTCGTGATCAGGCCGTTGACCAGCCCGACCAGCGCCCCGAAGCCGAGCAGGAGCAGCACCACCGGCCAGGTGCGGGCCGGGTCGCCGTCGATCAGCCGGGCCGCGACCACCACCTGGGCGGTGACCAGCGAGCCGACGGAGAGGTCGAACTCGCCGGAGACGATCACGAAGTACTGGCCGGCGGCGAGCAGGATGATCGGTGCGGAACGCCCCAGGAAGGACATCAACGACGGCGGGTCGAGGAAACTGGGCTGCCGGATGCCGACGAGCACCAGCAGCACCGCGAGGATGGCCAGGATCGGCAGCACCCCGCCGGGGCGAAGCCGGACACGGCGCAGTGACAGCGGACGACGCTGGACGAGCTGCATGGCTAGGCCGCCGCCTTTCGCAGAGCCCGACGGGCGTAGACGGCGACCGCGGCGATGATGATGACGCCCCTGATCACCTGCTTGAAGAACGCGTCGACCTCGAGCTGGTTGAAGATCGCGTCGATGCTGGCGAGCAGCAGCACCCCGCCGACGGTGCCGACGACACCGCCGCGCCCACCGGCGAGCGCGGTCCCGCCGATCACCACCGCGGCTATCGACTCCAGGTCGTAGAGGCCCTCGGTGCCCACCCGGGGCGCGCCCGAACCGAGCCGGCTGGCCAGGTAGATCCCGGCGAGCCCGGCACACAGCGAGCACAGCACGTGCGCGGTGACGAGCACCCGGTCGTTGCGGACGCCGGAGAGCCGGGCGACCTCCGGATCACCGCCGACGGCGACCAGGTGGTGACCGAAGCGGGTCCGGGACAGTACGAACCAGGCCGCCGCGGTCACCGCGAGCAGCAGCAGGAACGACAGCGGCACCGGGCCGACGCGCTGATAGCCCAGCGACTGCACCAGGCCGGGTGAGGTGCTGCCGGCCGGGCCGTCGTAGTTGCTGTCGAGGTACCCCTTGAGCAGCAACCCGACGCCGAGGGTGGCGATGAACGCGTTGACCCGGAACCTGGTCACGAGCAGCCCGTTGAGCAGTCCGACGCCGGCACTGACCGCCAGCGCCAGGCCGATCGCCGGCAGCAGCGCGCCGTCGCTGCCGTTCATCGTCTCGGCCGCGACGAGGGTGCTCAGGCTGATCACGTACGCCACGGAGAGGTCGAGCGAACCGCCGAGGATGACCAGGGTCTGGCCGACGGCGACGAACCCGAGACCGGCGGCGACGTGCAGCAGGCTCACCGTCGTGGACTGGTTGAACAACTGGCCGCCGTCGACCAGGACGACCAGCCAGCCGATCGCGAGGGTGAGGGCCAGCGCCACGAACACGCCCGGCACCGGCCGTCGGGCCGGCAACAACGACAACACGCTCACCGGACGGTCTCCATTCGCGACTGCGGGGCTCGCAAACCCGGCTCACTCCTCGCACTCACCAGAGCCATCCCCGTTCGCGACTGCGGGGCTCGCAAACCCGGCTCACTCCTCGCACTCACTGGGCGCCAGCCCTCACGTGGCCTACGGCCAGGGCGACCGCGTCCTCCTCGGTCGCGCCGGCGGGCAGCTCGCCGGCGATCCGGCCGTCGCGCATGACGACGATCCGGTCGCTCATCCCCAGCAGCTCGGGCAGGTCGGACGAGATCATCAACACGGCTGCGCCGTCGCGGGCCAGCCGGCGGACGAGATCGTGGATGGCCGACTTCGCGCCCACGTCGATGCCCCGGGTCGGCTCGTCGAAGAGCAGGACCTGCGGGTCGAGCGCGAGCCAGCGGGCCAGCACGACCTTCTGCTGGTTGCCGCCCGACAGGAAACGGATCTCCTGGTCGTCGCCGGCGGCGCGGACCTCGACGGCGGCGAGCAGCTCCCGCACCCGGGCGGTACGGGCGGCGCGACCGGACCGGGCCGCGAAGACCGCCCGGCTGGCGAGCAGCGCGTTGTCGAGCACCGACTGTCGGGGCACGATGCCCTCCCCCTTGCGGTCCTCGGTGACGTAGGCGATGCCGGCCCGCATCGCGGTCCGGGGCGAGCGCAGCCGGACCGTTCTGCCGTCGAGTGTCACCTCGCCGGTGGTGAACGGGTCGACGCCGAACAGCGCGCGGGCCAGCGCGGACCGCCCGGCGCCCTGGAGACCACCGACGCCGAGCACCTCCCCGGCTCGCAACTCGACGTCGATGCCACGCAGTTTCCGGTTCCCCGCGTCGCGGGCGGTGAGCCGCACCGGGCCGAGGTCGGCGGGGCGGGCCCGGTCCGGGTAGTAGCTGGACAGCTCCCGGCCGACCATGTGCCGTACCAGGGTGTCGGTGGTGGTGTCGGCGGTGTCCACGGTGGTGACCCGGCGGCCGTCCTTGAGGACGGTGATCCGGCCGGACAGGTCGAAGACCTCGGTGAGCCGGTGCGAGACGTACAGCAGGCCGATGCCCCGCTGCTGGAGCCGGCGTACCAGGCCGTAGAGCAGTTCGACCTCGTGGTCGGCCAGGGCCGCGGTCGGCTCGTCCATGATGAGCAGCCGGGCGTCCAGGGCGAGCGCCTTGGCGATCTCGACGACCTGCTGCTGGGCGACGCCGAGGCGGCCCACCTGGGCGTCGGCCGCGAGGGTGGTCTCCCCGATCGAGGCGAGAAGCCGGCTGGTGCGGTCGAGCATCGCCCCGCGGTCGACCAACCCGCGGCGCACCGGCTCGTGTCCCAGGTAGACGTTCTCCGCGACGGTGCGCTCCGGCAGCAGATTGAACTCCTGGTGGATGATGCCGACCCCGGCCCGCTGCGCGTCGCGCGGGCCCCGGAAGACGCGCGGTTCACCGGCGACCTCGACGGTGCCCTCGTCCGGGGCGTACCCGCCGGAGGCGATCTTCATGAGGGTGGACTTGCCGGCGCCGTTCTCACCGACGACGGCGTGCACCTCGCCCGGCGCGACGTCGAGGTCGACACCGTCGAGGACGCGTACCCCGAGGAAGGACTTGCCGATCCCCCGGAGGGTGAGCAGCGACGCCGGTGGTGGGTCTGACATTCCGGGAACCCTCACAGAAAGTAGTCATCGACGTGATCGCCACCCCACGTCCGGCTCGTGCACGGAGTCGGACGGGAGTACTTTCGCTGTCTGCCACGGGTGCTTACGTCTCGTCGAAGCAAACTTTCCTTGACATCGACGAAACATCACACGTATGAAGATAGATGTTTCGATGCTTGTCCACAATCCTCCTCCCGATGCAATTCCCAGGCACGCCCCCGATCAGCACCGCCGCCGCGTCGAGGGGTCCGCAGCCGGCTGCCACCAACAGGTCGAAACATCGAACCTTCCCCAATCCATTGACAGTCATCGATGACTCAATCATCCTGACCTCGCGACCCACGGGACGAGAACACCAACAAGTCACTCTCTGTGACGATCAACGGGACTGGCGGCCGTTACGGCGGACGGCACGACGACCCGAGCACCACACCCGTGCCCTGCCTGCGCCAGCCACCACCTGACGCGCCGACGGAGCCACGGTCGCCACCGGAGTTGCCCGCCGAAAACTAGGAGACGGCATGCGTCGCACCACACTGCTCATCGCCATGATCGCCGGCCTGTTACTGTCGCTCGGCCTCGCCCCACCCGCGTCGGCGGCACCGGCCTTCCGCGCCCTGCTGTTCACCAAGACAGTGGGCTACCGGCACGACTCGATCCCCGCCGGGATCAGCATGTTCCAGCAGCAGGCGGCGGCCAACAACTTCGAGTTGGTGCAGACCGAGGACTCCAGCGTCTTCACCCCGGCCAACCTCGCCACCTTCGACGTGATCATCATGTTCCAGACCTCCGGCATGGTCTGGACCTCGGCCGCCCAACGCCAGGCCGTGGAGGGTTACCTGGCCAGCGGCAAGGGCATCGTCGGCATCCACAACGCCCTGGACATGGGCATCGAGGGCGAGTACCCCTGGTGGGACCAGACCCTCAACGGCGGTGCCCACATGCCCGAGCACTCCCCCGGCGTGCTGCCCGGCACCGCCATCGTCGCCGACAAGCAGCACCCGTCGACGACCGGCCTGCCGGACCGTTGGAACCGCAGCGAGGAGTGGTACAACTTCGACGCCAACCCGCGCGGCAACGTGCACGTGCTGGTGACCGCCGACGAGCGCACCTACAACCCGGGGTCCCGGGCGATGGGTCCGGACCACCCGATCTCCTGGTGCCGCAACGCCGCTGGCGGGCGGGTGTGGGCCACCGCGATGGGCCACGCGATCGCCTCCTACAGCGAGACGAGCTTCCGTGACCACGTCCTCGGCGGCGTGAAGTGGGCCGCCGGCAACCTGCCCGGCGACTGCGGCGGCACCGTCTGGAGCAACTTCGAGAAGCGCACCCTGGACGACAACACGGTCGACCCGATGGCCCTGGCCGTGCTGCCGGACGGTCGGGTCATGTACATCCAGCGCGGCGGCCAGGTCAAGATCTTCAAGCCCACCAGCAACAGCACCGTGACCGCCGGCACCCTGAGCGTCTACACCGGCGGCGAGGATGGTCTCACCGGCCTGGCGCTGGACCCGAACTTCGCCACCAACGGGTACGTGTACCTGTACCACTCGCCGGCGAGCAGCAGCACCGACGTCAACCGCGTCTCCCGCTACACGCTCTCCGGTGACAGTCTCAACCTGTCCACCGAGGCCCGGATCATCGACATCCCGGCGTACCGGGACCGTACCTTCCCCGAGCCCGGCCACACCGGTGGCTACATCGACTTCGGCCCGGACGGGAACCTCTACATCGGCACCGGCGACGACACGCCGCCGAACCTCGACCCCAACTGGCAGGGCTACGCCCCGCTGGACTGGCGGTCCGGCAAGTCCAACCTGGACGCCGCCCGCAGCGCCGGCAACACCAACGACCTGCGCGGCAAGCTGCTGCGCATCCGCCCCTCGGCCACCGGCGGCTACACCGTCCCGACGGGCAACCTCTACCCCCAGGGCACGGCGCAGACCCGGCCCGAGATCTACGCGATGGGCTTCCGCAACCCGTTCCGCTTCTCGATCGACCCTTCCAACGGCTGGGTCTACCTGGCCGACTACGGGCCGGACCGCAACCCGCCCACCACCAACCGCGGCCCCGAGGGCCTGGTCGAACTGAACGTGATCAAGCAGCCCGGCAACTACGGGTGGCCGTTCTGCCACGGTGACAACCAGCCCTACGCGCCGTTCAACCCGGACACCGGCGTGGTCGGGGCCAAGTTCAACTGCAACGCGCCGGTCAACAACTCGCCCAACAACACCGGCCTGACCAGCCTGCGACCGGTCGTCGCGCCCAACATGTGGTACGGCTACGGCACCTCGTCGAACTTCCCGGAGCTCGGTTCCGGCGGCTCCGGGCCGATGGGCGGGCCGGTCTACCGCTACGACCCGGCGAACCCGTCGGCCACGAAGTTCCCGGCCTACTACGACGGCGTGCACTTCTTCTACGAGTGGTCGCGCAGCTACATCAAGGAGGTGCACTTCGACTCCGCCACGGCGGTGACCCGCACCAACTCGTTCCTGCCCGGGGGACGGTTCAACAAGCCGATGGACCTGGAGTTCGGCAAGGACGGCTCGCTCTACGTGCTGGAGTGGGGCACCAACTTCGGTGGCGGCAACAGCGACTCCGGGCTCTACCGGATCGACTACATCCAGGGCGGCCGGTCGCCGATCGCCAAGGCCGTCGGCACGCCCACCAGCGGCCTCGCCCCGCTGAACGTCCAGTTCAGCAGCGCCGGCACGGCCGACCCGGACCCGGGCAACACGCTCAGCTACCAGTGGACGTTCGGTGACGGCACCACCTCGACGGCGGCCAACCCGTCGCACGTCTACACCACCAACGGCAACTACACGGCGCAGTTGAAGGTCACCGACAACACCGGAAAGACGGGCTTCGCCAACGTCCAGATCACCGTCGGCAACAGCGCGCCGGTGGTCACCATCACCACGCCGGCCAGCGGCGGCATGCTCACCTTCGGTGACAAGGTGTCGTACCAGATCAGCGTCACCGATCCGGACGGCGGCACTGTCGACTGCTCCAAGGTGCTCCTCAACCCGGCGCTGGGTCACGACGACCACGCGCACGAGACCACCGAGTACCCGGGCTGCTCGGGCACCATCTCCACCGACCTGCTCGGTGGGCACCCCGACGGCGCCAACCTGTTCTACGTCTTGAACGCGCGCTACACCGACAGCGGTGGCCCGGGCGGCTCGTCCCCGCTCACCGGCACCGCGCAGGCGATCCTCCAGCCGAAGCACAAGCAGGCCGAGTACTTCAGCAGCCAGTCCGGCATCCGGGTGGTCGACGAGGCCAGCGCGGAGAGCACCAAGCGGGTCGGTGACATCTCCAACAACGACTGGATCGCGTTCAACCCGATGAGCCTGTCGGGCATCTCGACGGTCAGCTACCGGTTGTCGTCGCCGTCCGGTGGCGGTTCGATCGAGCTGCGGGCCGACTCACCGACCGGCACCCTGCTGGCCACCACTCCGGTGCCCAGCACCGGCGGCTGGAACAACTACCAGTCCACCGCGCCGGTGAGCGTGTCCGCGCTGTCCGGGACGCACCCGCTCTACATGGTGTTCAAGAGCAGTGCGAACAACGCGTTCGACCTCGACTCGCACACCTTCGGCGGGAACGGTGTCGGCACGCCCGGCACCGGCACCGGCACCGGCGTGGCCGGGAAGACCTGGACGCTCACCGCCCTGCACAGCGGGAAGCTGATGGACGTCAGTGGCGTCTCCACCGCCGACGGCGCCCAGCTCACCCAGTGGGCGGCCACCGGTGGCAACAACCAGAAGTGGCAGGCCGTGGACGCCGGTAGCGGCGCGGTCTACCTGAAGGCGGTGCACAGCAACAAGTGCGCCGAGGTGATCGGCGGCTCCACCACGGCGGGGGCGTTCCTCCAGCAGGCCACCTGCAACAACAGCAACCAGCAGAAGTTCACCGCGACGGCGACCACCACCTCCGGGGTCTACACGGTGCGCAACGTGCAGAGCGGGCTCTGCCTGGACGTCAACGGTGGCGCCACCACCGACGGCGCGCGGCTGCTGCAGTGGACCTGCCACAGTGCCGCCAACCAGCAGTGGCGGTTCACCCAGGTGTGACGCACCACCCGCCGCCGTCGTCGCGGCGGTGGGCTGACTGAGGGGGACCGGCTCCGAGCCACGGAGCCGGTCCTCCTTCCTGTTGGCCGGGCCGGGCCACGATGGCGGGGGCTGTGCGGCTGCGTTCACCTACCACCACAGTCCCTGGTCGGATCTCCGATGGCGGCGGCCCTGGCCGGCCTCCGGCGGCGGCCACTGCACCGACGGCGGTCACGACCGTCCCGCTCCACCCCGCGCCCGACAGTTCGCGGCCGGTGTGCTGAGGCCGCCGCCGCGCCCTGCGCCCCCGATGCGGTCGGTCGCTGAGGTCCCGGCGGCCAACGGGTGATCGACTGGGGCATCCGGGCCACCGCCCGCCCCGCAACCCGACCATGCGGACGACGGACGACGGACAGCGGACAGCCTTCTCGGTGTCCCGCTGACGGGAGTCGACCGCCGCACCAGTGGTTTCGCGGGTCCGGGTGTGAGCGGCGGGTGTACCTGTGGAAACGAGAGTCGGCAGGACCCGCGCGTGCGGGTCCTGCCGACCGGTGACGCTGGAGTTACCGAGCTGGTCGATGCGGGGCGTGGACCGCCCTCGGGCCGCCCCCTTGCGGGGATCTCAGGAACAATCCGGGGGGCGGCCCTGCGGTACGGCTCAGCGCTGCCGCGTCAACAGCCCCGGCCGGTACGGCAGCAGGCCGTAGTCGACGCCGCTGGAGCTGGGGGAACGGCCCTGGTAGAGCAGTTGCAGGTTGCACGGGTCGATGGTCATGGTCTGGTCGGCGCTGGTCCGCAGCAGCTCACCGTGGCTGATGTCGTTGGTCCAGGTCGCGCCGCTGTTGGCCTTGCCCGCGAACGGGTTGTTGTAGGTGGTCGCGTTCGGCGTCCAGGTGCCGCTCAGGCTGGTCGCCGTGAACGAGCGGAAGTAGCGCTCCCAGGAGCTGGTCCTGGCCTCGACGATCATCAGGTACTGGTTCTGGCCCTGCACCTTGTAGACCTGCGGCGCCTCGAACAGGTTTTCCGAGGTGTCGCTCATGATGGTCGTGTAGCTGGAGCCGAAGTTGCCGGGGAAGTTCCCGATCGGCATGCTGGCCCGGTAGATCTTGCCGTTGTCGCCGGCGAAGAACAGGTACATGTTCTGGCCGTCACCGATCACCGTCTGGTCGATCGGACCCGTCCCCGAGCCGGTGATGCTCCCGGTGAACATGGCCTGTGCGGCCGACCACCCGTTCGGGTTCGTCGGGTCGCTCGACGTCCGGTAGAAGAAGGCGGCGCCCGCACCCCACTGGTACGTCAACACCCAGATGTTCTTCGGCGCGAAGTAGAACAACGACGGCGCGACAGTGCCGGAGTTCATCCCGTTCTGCGACGCCGACGCCATCTCCGACCAGTTCGTGAAGAGGCCGAAGTTCATCGAGCCCCAGGTGTTGCCGAAGTCGTGCGTGGTGGCGTAGACGAGCTGCTTGCCGTTGTACGGCGCGACGGTGAAGTCCTTCAGCGACACCCACCCCGACTTCGGGTTGGCCAGCGGACCCGTCGACGACCACCGGTACGACGACGGCAACGTGCAGTTGCCGCCCGGCGGTGGGGTCGTCGTGGGCGGCGGGGTGGTGGTGCCACCGACCCGGACGAGCTGCCACTGCTGGTTGGTGCCGTTCCAGTCGGCGTACTGGACGACGTTGGCCCCGTCGGCGGTGGCCGCGCCCTGCACCTCGACGGCCTTGCCGCTGTTGCGGTTGACCAGCTGAATGTAGCCGTCGATGTCCTGGATGCTGAACTGCTGGTTGGTGCCGTTGTTGTCGGTCCACTGCACGATCGCCCCGCCGTCGGCGGTCGACTTGCCGGAGACGTCGAGGACCTTGCCGGACAGCCTCGACTTCAGCCGGTAGTAGCCGCCGCCCGAGTCGACGAACTGCCACTGCTGCTGGCTGCCGTCGTTGCGGGTCCACTGGGTGATCCGGGCCCCGTCGGTGGTCGCCAGGTTGTAGACGTCGAGGGCCTTGCCGCTGTTGCGGTTGACCAGCACGTACGAGGCGTTGGTGTCGATCGTGGCCGCGGCGGCCTCCGTCGCGGTGACGGCGACGACGCCGCCGCTCAGGGCGGTCACGACTGCCGTGGCCGCCGGCAGCAGCCATCGCCGACGCCGGTGACCCGGCGGACGGGGAGCCGGGCCGGGTGTGTCAGCCAGGAGATGCATGGGGTGCTCCTTCATCAGGACGGGTGGAGCCTCTCGGGGACGGTCCCTGCGCGGTGGCCCACGGTGACGTTGTCGCCGGGGGCCGGGTAGCGTGGTCGACCCGCACCCGTCGGCCGTTCCCTCGTCGGGACCGGAGCCGACAGGCAATGTGAACGCTCACATCGACGATCACAGGTCGAGCACTCTCATGATCGGGCTGGTGGGGGCGAACGAACCGGCAGGGGTCCCATTCAGATCCGGCGATGTTACCAGAGCGTTTCGGGCGGCTCAAGAGCCGCTCAGGGCACCCGGCCACGTCGCCACCACCCTCCGCCGCCAGGGGCTGCGGTGGTGGTATCGACCGAGATGTTAACGCTCACTCGCTCCCGCGCCGGCAGGGAACCGACCTCCGCCGGCCCGCCATCCGGGAGGACGTCGTGATCCCTTCCGATCCGGTGGACGATGTGCCATCTTCGAGGAATGGGGGTCGATGGCCGAACCGGCAGACCGGGTCGCACCCGGGCGGGAAGGCCGGGAGCGGCAGCGCGGTGCCGCTGACCGGCGGCGTACGCCGCGCCCGACCGCGCACCGGGCTGGCCGTCGGTCTGCTGGTCGTCGCCCTGCTGGCCCTGGTCGGCGGGATCGGCTACGCCGCCCTGCTGCACCTCCAGCAGGCGAAGATCCGCCACGAGTTGGACTGGGCCATGGTGCACGGCCGCCCCGCCGACCCGTCGGGCTGCACCTGGATCTTCGGCGGCGCGAGCGACACCGGGCACGGCGGCGCACCTCCGGCCGGCTTCCCCCACCACCCGGCCATCCACACCGTGGAACGTACCGGTCGGCCACAGGTCGACCAGGTGGCCCGCAACGGCACCATCTACCACGTACGCACGCAACTGCGCGACGGCGAAGTCGTCCAGGTGGTCTTCGACGCCCGCTTCCAGCTCGCCGAGCGGCGGCACCTGATCTGGGGGGTGGCGGCCGCCGCGGTGGCGGTCCTGGTCGCGGCGACCGCGACCGACCTGCGGTTGCGCCGAAGGTCGGTGGAGCCGCTGACCGAGGCACTCGACCGGCAGCGCCGTTTCGTCGCCGATGCCAGCCACGAGCTGCGGGCCCCGATCACCCGGGTGCACACGGCGGCGCAGTTGCTGGCGCAGCGGTCGACCGGCGAAGACACCGGCACCGACCAGCAGGATCTGGACCGGTTGCTGCGTACCACCCGGCTGCTCGGGGAGATCGTCGACGAGTTGCTCCTGTCGGCCCGGCTGGCCGACCCGACGGCGACGACCCGGCCGGTGGCCACCGTCGACCTCGCCGCGCTCGTCACCGAGGCGGTCGAGGCCGACGCGCCCCGGGCCGCCACGCACGGCGTGACGCTCACCGTGGCCGGTGTGGGCGCCCCGGTGCCGGTCCGCGGCGTCGGGCCCGCGCTGCACCGGGTGGTGGCGGAGTTGCTGGCGAACGCCCTGCAGCACACCCCGACCGGCGGTCGCGTCGAGGTGCGGTTGGGCCCGGTGCTCGCCGACCACGTCGAACTGACGGTCGGCGACTCCGGCCGGGGGTTCGACCCACGGCACACCGAACGGATCTTCGACCGGTTCCACAGTGGGCCCGACGCCGGGGACCGCCGGGTCGGGCTCGGACTGGCCCTGATCCGCGAGGTGGTCACCGCGCACGGCGGCACGATCAGCGCCACCGGCCGGCCGGGAGCGGGTGCCACCTTCACCGTACGGCTGCCGGTGCGCTTCGGTGGGCGGGCCGGCGCGCCGCCGCCGGACGGCGATCCCGCCGGGTCCTGGTGGCCCTTCTGCTGGCGGGCGAACCGCGACCGGGTGGATCAGGAGCGCGAGATGAGCAGATTCCGACCGGTGAAGAATTCCACCGGTCAACAGTCCCCCACTTCGGTGCGACCATGAACGAATGACCCACCCGCCAGACCAGGCGCACGGCCCGTTGCTCCTCGTCGAGGACGACGCGGAACTCGCCGACATGCTGGTCGAGCTGTTCCGCCGGGCGGGTTACCCGATCGACCTGGCCCGGGACGGCCAACGGGGCCTGCACCTGGCCCTGCGCGGCCGGTACCAGGTGATCATGCTGGACCGCCGGTTGCCGGCGATCGACGGCGTCGACCTGCTGATCCGGCTGCGGCGCTGCGCGGTCGCCGCCCGGGTGCTCATGCTCAGCGCGCTGGCCGACCCCGACGAGCGGATCCGGGGCCTGGACGCGGGCGCCGACGACTATCTGCCGAAGCCGTTCGAGGTGCCGGAGCTGATGGCCCGGGTGCGGGCGCTGACCCGCCGCCGCTTCGACACCGCCGAGCTGATCCCGATCGGGGCCGGGCAGCTGGACCTGGCCCAGCGCGGGGTACGGCTGCCCGACGGCCGGGAGGTGACGCTCAGCGGACGGGAGTTCGAGCTGATCCGGCTGCTCGCCACCCAGCCCCGGATGGTGCACAGCCGCAGCCAGCTACGCGGGCGGGTCTTCGGCGCCGACCGGACCGAGGCGGTGGTCGACACGTACGTGCACTACCTGCGGCGCAAGCTCGGCGACGGGGTGGTCCGCACCGTACACGGACTCGGCTACCAGATCGGCGCGCTCTGAGCCGGCGGCCCGGGACCGGTGGGACCCCGGGCCGCCGGGCGGCTCAGCGACCCGAGAACCGGGCCGGACGCTTCTCCAGGAAGGCGGCCATGCCCTCCCGCTGGTCCTCGGTGGCGAACAGGGCGTGGAAGGCCCGTCGCTCGAACAGCACCCCGGCCCGTACGCCGACCTCTTCGGCCTGACGGACCGCCTCCCGCGCCAGCAGCGTCGCCAACTTGGGATGCCCGGCCACCACCGCCGCTGCGTCCTGCGCCACCGCCAGTAGCCGCGCTGCCGGCACCACCCGCGACACCAGGCCCCACCGTTCCGCTTCTGCCGCATCGAGCTGGCGTCCGGTGAGGACCAGGTCCATCGCCCGGGCCGGGCCGACCAGCCGGGTCAGCCGCTGCGTGCCGCCGATCCCGGGCATCACCCCCAGCCGCAGCTCCGGCTGCCCGAACCGGGCGTTCTCCGCCGCGAAGACCAGATCGCACATCATCGCCAGCTCACAGCCACCGCCGAGGGCGTACCCGGCCACCGCGGCGATCTTCGGGGTGCGCAGCGCGGCGAACGCGTCCCAGCCCGCGAAGTGGTCCTCCAGTGCCACGTCCAGGAAGGACTTGCCCGCCATCTCCCGGATGTCGGCACCGGCCGCGAAGACCTGCTCCGACCCGGTGATCACGAAACAGCCCACGCCCGGATCGCGGTCCAGCGGTCGCAGCGCCTCGACCAGTTCCGTCAGCAACGCCGTGTCCAACGCGTTGCGCACCTCGGGCCGGCACAACCGCACCGTGACCACCCGGTCGTCCTTCTCGATGGTGATCCTCATCGTCGCCTCCATGTCGTCAGGAATCCCAGATCGCGCCGTACGCGGGCACCCCGCGTTCCTCCATGCCCCGCACCACCTGCCAGGTCAGCGGGCGGTTCGAGATGCAGATGACCGCCTCGGCGTCGAACCGGCGGTACGCCTGCCAGGCCAGCCGCAGCATGTCGGGCTTGCCGTCGCGGGCGGTGTCCCACAGCAGCGCGTCGGGTTGGTGGGCGAGGATCTCGTCGACCAGCTGGTCACCGAAGGTCTCCCGGTGCCGGCGGGCCACCCAGACCAGCCGGGCCGGCACCTGCCCGGCCAGCAGGTGCGGCAGCACCGGGCCGATGCCGCTGCCGGTCGCCACGTACACCACCCGCCGGAACAGGGTCTCGATGTTGGCCACCCCGGCCGTGCTGATCCCCTTCACCCAGACCCGCTCCGGCGCGTCGTCGATGAACCGCCCGGTCCAGTCGCCGGCCCGGGAGACGGTCAGCCGGAACCCGGGCCGACCCGGCGCCGGCACGTTGGCGAAGGAGTGCCACTCCCACAGCGGGCTGCGGCTGACCGCGGTGGACGAGCCGGGGAACGGGGTCACCCCGTGGTCGAAGTGCGCCAGCGCCACGTGCGACGAGGGGCGTTCCACCACCACGGGCACCCGGCGCAGCCGCAGCCAGGGCAGCGCGATGCTGGCGGTCAGCACGGCGAGCGCCCCGCCCTGCGGGGAGACGGCCAACGCGACCGGCCCGCCGGCCAGGAAACCGGCCTGTACCCAGAGCAGCAGCAGGGCCGCCCAGCCACCGAGGCGGTGGGTGCGCTCGAACAGGTCGTGCCGGCGGGAGCGCACCGGCGGCAGCGCGGTGCCGACCACCGCCAGCAGCAGGCCGGCGGCGGCGTACCCGGTGACCAGCGCCCCCGCCCCACCGGGTCCGTCGCCGACGGTCAGCGCGCCGAGCTGCGCCAGGTACCACCCGGTCCCGGCCAGCGCCGCGCCGACGTGCAGCCCGCCGAAGTGGTAGACCTTGCCCAACGTCGCGCGGATCCGCAGCGGCCAGCGGGTGGGTGCCCGGGTGGCCAGCCAGAAGAACAGGTTGACCAGGTACTGCTGACGCACCAGCACCGCCAGCGCCACGTTCGCCAGGGCGGCGTCACCCAGCGCCTCGGGGCCGCGCCACCAACCGGCGGTCAGCCCGTACGCCAACAGCGCGATATTGGTGGCGAGCACCGCCGCCACCAGGCGGTGGTGGTGCATGAACCGGGGGTGGGCGAGGATCCGGCGCAGCGTCGACACCGGCGGTGGCAGCACGCCGCCGGACCCGCTCTCCGCGACGGTAACCGGGCGTGCCTGCGGGACCGGCGGGGGCCGGAGACCGGTGCTGGTCACGCCGCCGCCTCCTCGATGTGCGCCCACTGCCACCGCAGGTCGAGGGCGAGCCGGCGCAGCGCGTCCCGGTCGACCTTGCCCCGCCCGGTCATCGGCAGCTCCGGCAACGGGTGCACGGCCGCCGGCACGCAGTAGTAGGGCAGCGCGGCGGCCACCGCCTCCCGGCACCGCTGCGGGTCCAGCTCCGCCGGAGCGACGAAGGAGACCAGGTCGCGGTCGGTCAGCCTGAGCGTGACCGCCTGCCGGCAGCCGGGCACCGCCTCCAGCACGGCGGAGACCGCGTCCAGCTCGACCCGGAAGCCCCGGACCTTCACCTGGTCGTCGGTGCGGCCCAGGTGTTCCAGTTCCCCGTCGGCGCACCAGCGTGCCCGGTCCCGGGTACGGAACATCAGCCGCCCCGCGCCCAGGAACGGATCCGGGGCGTACCGCTCGGCGTTGAGCGCGGCGTTGTCCAGGTAGCCGACGGAAACGCAACCGCCACCGGCCCACATCTCGCCGACCTCGCCGATGCGGCAGGGCCGGCCGTCGGCGTCGAGGACGTAGACGGTGTTGTTCGGCGTCGGTCGACCGATGGTGAGCGGGCCCCCGGGCCGGTGCCGGTGCATGGTGTTGACGATGGTGGTCTCGGTCGGTCCGCAGCAGTTGTAGAAGAGGCGGCCGGCGGCCCACCGGTCGGCCAGCGGACGCGGGCAGGGCTCGCCCGCCACGGCGACGACGCGCACCCGCCGGCACCGGTCCAGGTCGATCCGGCCGAGCACCGACGGGGTGGCGATCACCACGTCGGCGCGGGCGGCGGTGGCGGTGAGATCACCGTCGCGCACCAGCAGGGTGCCACCGTTGGCGAGGCAGCCCAGGATCTCCCAGGCCGCCATGTCGAAGGCGACGTTGAGCAGTTGGGCGACCCGCCGACCCGGCCGTATCCCCAGGTCGCCCGGCGCGGTGAGCAGGATGTTGGCCACGTTGCCGTGGGTCACGGTGACGCCGTTCGGGGTGCCGGTGGTGCCGGAGGTGAACAGCACGTAGCAGCCGTCGTCGGCGCGTACCGGACGGGTCGGGACCGCGACGGCCGGGTGGTGTTCCGCAGGCAGCGGCTCGGTCATCACCTCGTCGACCGCGAGCCGGGGCACACCGGGCAACGCCGGCACCGCGTCCAGGGTCGCCGACGTGGTCAGCACCACCCGGCAGCGGGCAGCCGAGATGACCTGCCGCAACTGCCCGGCCGGGGCGATCCGGACGTCCTGCGGGACGTAGGCCGCCCCGGCCTTGAGCGTCGCCAGGATCCCCACCAGCATCGGGATCGACCGGCTGGCGAAGACGCCCACGGTGTCCCCGGTCCGCACGCCGAGCGCCACCAGCCGGATGGCCAGCCGGTCGGCCTGGCGGTCCAGCTCGCGGTAGCCGATCCGCACCCCGAGGTGCTCGGCCGCGACGGCATCCGGGGTGGCGGCGGCCCAGCGCGCGAACGCCTGGTGGATACGCAGATCGGGTACGGGCACCGCCAGCCCCTTGCCGAACCGGTGGAAGAGCCGGCGTTCGCGTGGTGGGAGGTGGTCCAGCAGGGGGCCCCGCCAGCCGTCCGGCGCGGCGGGAAGGGTGCTGACCGGGCGTGCCGCCGCGTCGTCGATCGTGCTGGACTGTCGTACGGACATGGGCTGCTCCTGTTCTGACCGGCCGCCCTACGCGGCTGTCGAGATAGATGCTCGCCAATGCAAATGGGAAATGTCTTAGATTCCGCGCGGCGCCGGGGTGCACCTGCCGTGCTGGCCTGTCCCAGCCCGGGGCGACCGGCGCGCGGCGACCAGGGCGGCGGAGTATTCCGACGTCGCGGCCCGGTCAGCGCGGGTGGCCGAGCGCGGTGTCGAGGCAGCCGAGGTGATGTGCGACCGGACCTACGGTGAGCATCCCGCTGCCGGCGCCGGCCACCTCGGCGGCGGCCGGGGCGAGTTCGGTCCGGGCGCGTCGCATGACCTCCCGGTCGTCCACCGTGATCGCGCTCTGGGCGGTCAGGCACCACAGGGCCTCGAAGAGCAGGTCGGGCGGGGGTTCGGGGATCCGACGCAGCGCGACGGCGGCCTCGGCCCGGCGATCCTGCGCCAGCAGCACGTGCGGACGCGCCCAGGGCAGGTAGGGCCCCCAGTCGGTGTCCCGGGCGAAGCGGGCCGGCTGGCCGTGCCACACGCGCAGGCACAGCAGGGCGAGCGGCAGGAGCCCCCGCTCGACCCCGGGCATGCCGGCACCGGACAACGACACCGCCGCATCACGGTAGGCCGCCTCCGCGACGTGCGGTGCCGCCCCGGTCGCGGTCAGCCGCAGCGCCTCGTACCACCTGGTGAAGACGCCGACCAGCGGTCGCCCGTGCCGGGCGGCGAGTCGCGTCACGACCGCCGCGTGGCCGTCCGCGCCGGTGAAGTCCGCCCGCGCGCTGCGGGCCTGGAGGCGGATCAGGTGACCGAGGATCTCGTAGGTCACCAGATCGTGCCGGGCGGCGAGCGCCACGATCTCCGCGCCGACCTCGTCCCGCGCGGGAGCGAGACCCGCGCGCGGGAACGTCTGCATGAACACGCCGTTGAGGGCGAAGGCGAGCAGGGCCGGATCCGCCAGGCGGCGTGCGATCTCCTCCGCCTGCCGGGCCGCCTGCGGCCCCCGCGCGGACCGGGTGCCGCGCGACTCCACCGCGACGGTGGCCAGCAGCCGCGCCCGGGTGGCAGCGGAGGAGCCCGGGGGCAGGGCGGCCAGGGTCCGCTCGGCGGCCGCCACGATCTGCCCCGCCCGCTGCGGATCGTCCGAGCGGGTCCAGATCGCCGGCACGTCGTAGCCGCCGATCACCCGGGCGGTGAGTTCGGGGTCACCGAGCCGCTCGGCGGCGGCGACGGCTGCGGACCGCTGGTCCCGGGCCACTTCGAGCCCCTCCGGTCCGGCCACCGCGAGACCGCTGAGCAGGCCGATGGTCGACTCGAGTCGCGCCGGAGCGCCGCTGGCCACCGTGCGGTCGTACGCCGCAGCGGCCTGTGCCCAGACCTGTTCCGGACCTGGATGGGCGGAATCGTCACCGAACCGGTCGGCCTGCCGGAGGATGTCGGTCTCCAGACGGCGCAGGCGTGGGCCGGGGTCGAGTCCGAGCTGGTCGCGGAGCAGGCCACGGGCCCGGCGCAGCACCGCGAGCGCGTCGCCTTGGCGGCCCGTGCGGTACAGGGCGAGCGCCAGCAGCCGCCACGCCTCCTCCCGCCACGGATGTTCGGCCACATGGGCGTCGAGACCCGGTACGGCGTCGACGGCCCGCCCCACCGCCAGGAGCGCCTCGGCCCGCCGCTCGATCGCGTGCAACCGGAGCTGTTCGAGGCGGGACCGCTCGACACCGGCCCACGGCTCGTCGAAACCGGCGTACGCGGGCCCGCGCCACCACCGCAGGGCGGGGTCGAGACGCGCCAGGGTCTCGCGGGGCGTTGCGGTGGACGCGGCGACCACCGCGTCGTCGAACCGCCAGGCGTCGACCGCCTCCGGCGCGGCCCGCAGCGCGTAACCCGGCCCCTCGGTGACCAGCAGCCGGGCCGGCTCGCGCGGTGGGCGCTGCGGTTCCAGCGCGCGACGCAGGGCCGCCACGAACGTGCGCACCGCACTCACCGCGCCCGCCGGTGGGTGCTCCCACAGGTCGTCGACGAGCCGGCTGACCGGGACGACCCGCCCCTGGGCCACCAGGAGCCGGGCCAGCACCGCGCGGTGTCGGGGCCCCCTCAGGTCGATCGACGCACCGTCGGCGTCCCACGCGACGACCGGTCCGAGGACGCCGAACCCGACCTGCACCGCGAACCCCCTTCCGTGTCCCGCCTCAACGTAGCGCGCTCATCGGTTGCTCATCGGCGGGCGGCACGCTGAACACGGCTACCGAACAGAAGGGTACGAACGATGACCAGCACCACCATTCCCGGCTTCGACTACCAGCGCGTCACCGTCGACGAAGATGTACGGCTCCAGGTGGCGGTGGGCGGCACCGGACGGCCGATCGTGCTGCTGCACGGCTTCCCGCAGACCCACCTCATGTGGCGGCACGTCGCCACCGACCTGGCTGCCGACCACACCGTGATCTGCCCAGACCTGCGCGGCTACGGTGCCAGCGACAAGCCCGCCGAGCGCGACGGCGACACGTACGCCAAGCGGACCATGGCCGCCGACGTCGTCACCCTCGCCCGCGAGCTGGGTCACCAGCGGTTCGCCCTCGCCGGGCACGACCGTGGCGCGCTGGTCGCCATCCGCGCCGGCCTCGACCATCCGGACACGATCACCCACCTCGCCTCGCTCGACGTGCTGCCCACCCCCGACACGTGGGACATCCTGCACGGAGTCGACGCGGCGGTCGCCTTCCACCTCTACCTCATGGCCCAACCACCCGGCCTGCCCGAGCAGCTGATCGGCGCCAGCCCGGACGCCTTCTTCGGCTACTTCCTCGACGTCTGGGCCCGGGACCCGCAGGCCATCGCCCCGGACGTACGCGCGGAGTACCTCAGGGCGTCTCGTGAGGCGGTGCCGTCCATCGTCGCCGACTACCGCGCCTCGGCCGGTGTCGACCTCGCACACGACCGGGCCGACCGGGCCGCCGGGAACCGGTTGACCATGCCGGTCACCGTGGTCCAGCAGGACTGGGGAGCGGCCCTCGGTTTCGACGCCGCCGCCCGGTGGCGCGCCTGGGCCACCGACCTGGAGCACCACACCACGTCCGCCGGTCACTTCATGGCCGAGGAGACCCCCACCGAGGTCGTCACGGTGCTACGCCGCCTGCTCACCCGCCCCGGCGCCGACCGGTAGGCCGCAGCGCCGCGGGCCCGGGGCGGGAGTCTGGTCAGACTCCCGCCCCGGGCCCGTCCTGGGCGGCTCGTGCCAGTGTCGTCAGGAGCAGTTCTTGCCCTTGTTGATGCAGGTGGCGATGCGCTGCATGGTCTGGGCGGAGTTGACGTTGACGAAGTCGTTGTGGTCGGAGAAGGGGTTGTGGTTCTCCTCGGGGAAGGAGTCGAGAGCGTACTGACCCTTGACCTGCACGTCGCGGGCGATGTCGTAGCCGACGGTGATCCGCAGCTGCGGGATCGCCTGGAAGCCCTGCGGGCACGCGCCGGTGGCCTTGTCGGCGAACGCGACGTGGTTGCGGTGGTTGTCGCTGTCGATGTTCCTGCCGTCCCAGCAGCCGGGGAAGTCGTGCACGCGCTGCACTTGGCTGCCGGCGGGGCAGATCGGGTACTTGTCGGAGAGCCGGTCGGCGAAGCCCGCGCAGCTCCAGGTGGCGCGGGCGTTGGCCGGGCCACGGCTGGTCGGCTTGGCGTCACCGGTGAGCGCCCGGAGGAACTTCGGCATCGGCACCACCTTGCTGACCGGGTTGCCGCGGTACTCGATCAACACCTGCGCCGGGCGGACGATGCCACCGGTGTTGCCGGGCAGTTCGAAGTTGGGCCCCTGCGGATCGGGGAGCGCGGCGGCAGTCGTGGGCGCGGCGGCAGTGGTGGGCGCGTTGCTCGGTGCCGCCGTGGCGCCGGGGGCCTGGTCCAGGGTGCAGGTGGCGAACGCTTCGAGGCCCTGCGGGCGGGCGGCCTGCCGGCTGATCGCGATGGCGATCCGGTCGAGCACGGCGGTCCGCTTGGCGCGCAGCGGGCCGAGGATGGCGTTGTCGACGAAGGCCGGGCCACCCTGGCCACGGCTGGTGACGAGGCGTTCGTTGGCCTCGGAGATCTGCCGGTCGAGCTCGTCGAGGTTGCGGTTCACCTCGGCGAGCGCCCCGGCGGGCACGCCGGGCAACTTGTCCCGCACGCTGGGGCACTGGATCCGCGGGTTGGCGGCCTGGGCCGCCTTGACGCTCGCGCGGTGGGTGGCGCCGGGCATCCGGGCGTGCATGTCGTCGTAGCTGATGTCACATTCGACGAGCGAGACCAGGCCGGGCTGGTTACCGCCGGCGGCGGTGACCGTGGTGCTGATCTGCTTGATCATCGCGGCGCGGCGGGCCCGCAGCGAGTCGATGACCTCACGGTTGAACGCGGCGTCGATGCGGCCCCGGCTGGCCGTCATCCGCTGGTTCGCGGCAGCCTGCTGGCGGTCCAGTTCGGCCAGCAGGCGGTCGACGGTGGCGCGGGCTCCGGTGGGGACGGCGCGCAGCCGCTTGCCGACCGAGGGGCAGACGACCATCGGCTGGGTCTGGGCGAGGGCCTGCTGGACCTGGTTGCCGCTGCGGACGCTCTTGTCGATCCGGACGACCGGCCAGAAGTAGGACGACTTGTCACCGTTGCGGCAGGTGGTGCCGGAGGCGTCCAGGTCGGCGTTGGAGGAGTTCGCGGTGATGGCCAGGTTGCCGACGAAGTCGTGGACGTGTTCGGCGCCGTTGCGGATGCCGGGCTGGGCCACCGGGTTGTCCGGGCTGAACTTGCCGTTGCCGTTCGTGCCGCAGTCGACGGTGAACCGGCCGGTCGAAGCGCCGGCGGCCGGCTTCGGGTTCTGCACGTTCGGCGCCACGTTCTCGATCTTCACGAACTGGTCCAGGCTGGTGGCAGCGTCCGCGGTGCCCTTGCCGCCGCTGGTGACGAAGGTGACGGTCAGCGCACCGGTGGCCGCCAGCACGACCGCCGCCATGGCGAGCCGGGCCGGCCGCGACTGCACCAGCGGCGTCCCGTTCTTTCTGCGGTTCATCGGAATCTCCTCAAAGCCGAAAGACGGCTCCGGTGATGTGTTGTCGCCCCGGGGTACGGACCGGCGGGCGGTGGAAGCTCAACGTTCGGCGGGTACGTCATGCTTCGGTAAGAAGTCCCGTTACCAGCCCGTCAGGAGCAGGTGGTTGACCGTGAGGGCCACCCCGGCCTGCACCGCCAGCCAGCTGCGGCGGTCGGCGGGTGGGATCAGCGCCGCTCCCGCCATGAGCCAGCAGGTGAAGGGCAGCCAGATGCGTTCGACCTCGGCCTTGCTGTAGCCGGACAGGTCCGCCGCGATGATCACCGCCGTGGCGGCCAGGACCAGCAGCCAACCGGCCTGGTCCGCCCCCGGCTGACGAAAGCCCGACCGGCGAAGGTCCGACCAGCGAAGGTCCGGCCAGCGAAGGTCCGGCCGGCGAAGGTCCGGCCGGCGAAGGTCCGACCAGCGAGACGAGAAGGCCCGGCGAGCGGCCAGTGCCGCACGACGGATGATCACGGCTGCCACCGGACCGGCGGCGACGACGACGAGCGCGAGGTCGGCCCAGACCCAGTAGCCGTACGGCCGGTCGCTGGCGATGCCCTGGTAGTAGCGCTCGATGACGAGGTGGTAGCCGGTGGGCCAGAGGAAGCCGGTGGCGGTGAACGCGGCGACGACCGGCACCGCCCCGACGAATGCCCAACCCACTGTGCGCCGGTGCCGGCCGAGCACGACGACCGCCAGTGCGATCGGGGCCATCAGGATCAGCCCGTAGGAGAGGTAGCAGCCGAAGGCCAGCAGGGCGCCCCCGGCCACCGCCCCCACGGCACGCCCCCGGGTCACCCCGTAGGCCAGCAGGGCGACCCCGGTGGCGGTCACCCCGGCGAACAGCCCGTCGGCCGACACCCCGGCCCAGACCGCACCGGGGAACAGCACCACGAACGGCACCACCGCGCGGGCCGCCTCGTCGGTGCCGAGCAGCCGTACGGTCTGCGGCACCGCGACGGCGACGAGTCCCGCGACCAGGATGCACAGCAGGCCGGCCCAGCCGCCGCCATCCAGCCCGACCCGGTCGAGCCAGACGAAGACGAGCAGTGCCCCTGGCGGGTGCCCGGACACGTGGGTGGTCCAGGAATCCGGTTGCAGGTCGAGGATCCGGCCGGAGAACCCGGCAAGCATGGCCGGGATGTCGGTGACGCCGGGTACCTCGTGCAGGTATTCGAACTCGGTGGTCAGCCGGTCGGCGATGCCGCGCTGCCAGCCGTCGATCAGGGCGAGCGACAGCGTCCAGGCCACCGCGGTGGCGTAGGAGATCGCGAGCAGCGGTCGCCAGGACGACCGGGCGGCCAGCGCGGGCCCACGCCAGCAGACCAGCACGGCCAGCAGCAGGGCCAGCGGGGTGCCGGGGCCGACGTGCGGCAACCACCCGGCGAACAGTGGCGCCGCGCTGGCGTGCACCGGATGTCCCAGCAGATACAGCACGCCACCGGTGACGGCGGCCACCGCGAACAGGCCGAGCGCGGCGGCGGCGGCGATCAGGTCGGCACGCGCCGGGCGGTGGCGCGGGGTGACGTTCACCCGCGCAACGGCGCGTACGCGAACTCCGCGATCCCGTCGGCGAGCCCCACGACGGCCCGGAAGCCGAGTTCGGCCTCGGCACGCGCGGGCGAGGCGACCACGTGCCGCACGTCGGCGAGCCGGAACTCGCCGGTGACCACCGGCGGGCGGCCACCGGCGGCCCGCGCGAGCTCCGTGGCCAGCTCGCCGATGGTGGCCGGACGACCGGAGGCGATGTTGTACGCCCGCCAGCCGGTGCGCGTCCCGGTCGCGTCCAGCGCGGCGACGTTGGCCGCCGCCACGTCGCGGACGTGCACGAAGTCACGGCGCTGGCCGCCGTCCTCGAACACCCGGGGCGGTTGTCCGCCCTCGATCGAGGAGCGGAAGATCGCCGCCACCCCGCTGTACGGCGTGTCCCGGGGCATCCCCGGCCCGTAGACGTTGTGGTAACGCAGCGCCACCACCGAGCCTCCGGTCTGCCGGGCCCACGCCGAGGTGAGATGTTCCTGGGCGACCTTGGTGGCGGCGTACCCGCTGCGGGGGTCCAGCGGAGCCTCCTCACCGATCAGCCCCGGCACGAGGGTGGCACCGCAACTCGGGCAGGTCGGCTCGAAACGGCCGGCGGCCAGGTCGGCGACGGTTCGCGGCGCGGGGCGGACCGGACCGTGGGCGGCGCAGGAGTAGGCGCCCTCGCCGTAGACCACCATGGAGCTGGCGAGCACCAGCCGGTGCACGCCCGCGCGGGCCATCGCGGCGAGCAGGACGGCCGTGCCGAGATCGTTGCAGCCGACGTACTCGGGCAGGTCGTCCAGGTCGACGCCGAGTCCCACCATCGCCGCCTGGTGGACGACCACGTCGACGCCGGCCAGCGCCCCGTCCACGGCGGACCTGTCGCGCAGGTCGAGCCGGACGAGCGGGGCGCCCGCCACGGTGTCCGGCAGCGGCTGCCGGTGTGCGCCGGGATGACCGGAGTCCACCACGGTCACCAGGTGGCCGGCGTCGTGCAGGGCGGTCACCACATGGGTTCCGATGAAACCGGCACCGCCGGTGACGAGTACGTGAGTCACCCGCCGACGGTAGAGCCGGCAGGCGGCGACGCGCTCCGGTGACGGTCTCCCGTCAGCGGTTCGTAAGAACTCCGCGGTGCCGGAGAACGCCGTCATCGGCCGGTAAGGATTTCCGGGCGGATCCTGTCCTACCGTCCGCAGCATGACCGATGTGGTTCTTCCCTGCCGCAACGAGGCCCCGGCCCTGCCCGACCTGCTGGCCCGGATGCCGGCCGGCTACCGGCCGATCGTGGTGGACAACGGCTCGACCGACGGCTCGGCGGCGGTGGCCCGCGCCTGCGGCGCCGAGGTGATCAGCGTGGCCGAGCCCGGGTACGGCGCGGCGGTGCACGCCGGGGTCCTGGCGGCCGACCCCGCCGACGGGGTGGTGTGCGTGCTGGACGCCGACGGGTCCTTCGACCCGGCGCAGCTGCCCCGGCTGGTCGGTCCGGTCCTCGTCGGCGAGGCGCAGCTGGGCACCGGCCGGCGGCGTCCGACCGCGCGCGGGGTGTGGCCGCTGCACGCCCGGGTCGCCAACGCCTTCCTGGCCCACCGGCTGCGCCGCACGACCGGCCTCGACGTCCACGACATCGGGCCGATCCGGGCCGTCCGCCGGGACGACCTGCTGGCGCTGGGGTTGCGGGACCGCCGCTTCGGTTACCCGCTGGAGCTGCTGATCGCGGCCGGTCGGGCCGGCTGGCGGGTGGTCGAGGTCGACGTCGACTACCACCCCCGGGCGGCCGGGACCCGATCCAAGGTCACCGGCACCGTGCTCGGCACCGCCCGCGCGGTCCGGGACATGAGCGCGGTGCTGGCCCGGTGAGCGTCCCTCAGGTGCTGGTGCTGGCCAAGAAGCCGGAACCAGGCCGGGTCAAGACGCGGCTCTGCCCGCCCTGCACCCCCGAACAGGCGGCCCGGGTCGCCGCTGCCGCCCTGGCCGACACCCTCGACACCGTCACCACGGCCACGGCCGGCGCCCGGGTCCTGGTCGTCGACGGTGACCATCCGGCCCCACCGGGCTGGACGCGGCTCGCCCAGCGGGGCGGCCCGCTCGGCGACCGGCTGGCCAACGCGTTCGCCGACACCCGCGAGGTGGGTACCAGCACCCTGCTGATCGGCATGGACACCCCGCAGCTCACCGCCGGCCACCTCGACACCGCGACGCGGCTGCTCGGCACGGCGGACGGACCGGACGCGGTGTTCGGGCCGGCCGACGACGGTGGTTGGTGGACGCTGGGCCTGCGCGTACCCGACCACGCCGAGGTGCTGCGCACCATCCCGACCTCGGTGGCGGACACCGGCCGGCTCACCCTGGCCGCGTTGCGCCGTCGCGGCCTGCGGGTCCACCTGCTGCCCCACCTGCGGGACGTGGACACCGCGGCCGACGCGCACGCAGTGGCCGCACGGTGCCCGGCGGGCAGCCGGTTCGCCGTCGCCGTCGCCGCCGACGTGCCGTCGCCCGTGGCGGTCGCCCGGTGAACGCCGTGGCGGTCTTCGACGCCGTGTTCGACCGGGCCGCGTCGGGCCACCCGACCGCGTTCACGGCCCGGCACCCGAGCGGCGGTGTGCTGCGGTTCGACCCGGCCGTCTGGTGCCGGGACGCCACCGCCGGGGACGCCACCCTGCTCGCCCGCTGCACCGGCCCCACCCTCGACGTCGGCTGCGGTCCCGGCCGGCTCACCGGTGCGTTGATCGACGCCGGACGCCCGGCCCTCGGCATCGACGTCAGCGCCATCGCGGTCCGGCTGGCCCGCCGGCGTGGCGCGGTCGCGCTGCAACGCGACGTCTTCGGCCCGGTGCCGGGGGCCGGTCGCTGGCGGCACCTGCTGCTGGCCGACGGCAACATCGGCATCGGCGGTGACCCGCACCGGCTGTTACGCCGCTGCCGCCGGCTGCTGGCGGCCGACGGCCGGCTGCACGCCGAGCTCGCGCCACCCGGCACCCCGGCCTGGTCCGGCACGGCCACGGTGCAGACCCCGGGCGGCACCGGCAGCCCCCTGCCGTGGGCCTGCGTACCCCTCGACGATCTAGCCGCGTTGGCCGGGGACACGGCGCTGCGGGTGCGCGACACCTGGACGGAGGCGGGCCGGTGGTTCGCCACCCTCACGCCGAGGTGACCAGCCGTCCCACCCGGCTGCGGCGGTTGGCAGGCTGGTGGCAGGCGCCCCTGCCGGCACCCCCGCAGGTGCTGCGGCGCGGGCCACTGCGGCCCGACCGGTTCCCCTCCCGGTTACGGTCGACCCGGCTGACCAGCCAACTCGGCGTCGCGCTCGGTGTGGCGTTCGCCGTCTGCTTCCTCACCGGGCTGCTCAGTCACCTGGTCCTGAACCCGCCGGGCTGGTTCGGCTGGCCGGCCCGCCCGGTGGGGCTCTACCGGTTCACCCAGGGTCTGCACGTGGCGACGGGTCTGGCCACGGTGCCGCTGCTCGGGGCCAAGCTGTGGTCGGTCTACCACCACCTGTTCCGCTGGCCGCCGGTCCGGTCGATCGCCCACGCGGTCGAACGCGCCAGCGTCGCCGTGCTGGTCGCCGCGGCGCTGTTCCAGGTGGTGGGCGGGGTGCTGAACGTCTCCCGCTGGTACGCGCCGATGCCGTACTTCTTCACCGCCGGGCACTACCGGGTGGCGTGGCTGGCGATCGGCGCGCTGCTGGTGCACGTCGGCGTACAACTGCCGGCCGTACGCGCCGCGCTCGCCCGGTCCACCGACGAGTCGCCGTCCGACCGGCTCAGCCGACGCGGGCTGCTCGGCGGTGTCGCCGCAGCGGCCGGGCTGGTCACCCTGACCACTGTCGGGCAGACCGTCCGACCGCTGTCCGGGCTGGCGGTGCTCGCCCCCCGCCGGCCGGACGTGGGACCGCAGGGGCTACCGGTCAACAAGACCGCGCAGCGCGCCGGGGTGGCCGTCCGCGCGCTGGACCCGGCGTACCGGCTGGTGGTCACCGGTCCCGCCGGGCGCACCGAGCTGGACCTCGCCGACCTGCACGCGCTGGAGCAGCACACCGCGCAGCTGCCGATCGCCTGTGTGGAGGGGTGGAGCGCCACCGGGCGGTGGAGCGGGGTGCGGCTGCGGGACCTGGTCGCGCTCGTCGGTGTCGACCTGGACCGGGCGACAGTCGTCGTCGAGTCGCTGGAGGAGGTCGGCCGGTACCGCACGTCGACAGTCGGGCCGGCGCACGTACGTGACCCGCTGACGCTTGTCGCCCTGCGGCTGGGCGGGGCACCCCTGCACCTCGACCACGGTTTTCCCGCCCGCCTGATCGCCCCGAACCGCCCCGGCGTGCTACAGACCAAGTGGCTCGGCCGGATCATCGTCCGGCAGTCGCGGTGAGGACCCGGGTAGCGCTGGTCGCGGTCGGACTGCTGGCCATGGGGTACGCCGTGGTGGGCGCGCTCGCCGACCCCGAGATCGATCCGGCCGGGGTGCTGCTCTTCCTGGCCGGCGTGCTGGTCGGGCACGACATCGTCTGGATGGCCGTGCTGCTGGCCGCCGGCGCCGCGCTCACCCGGTCCGTCCCGCGCCGCCACCGCCCGGTGACGCGGGCCGCCGCGATCAGCGTCGCCGCGCTCAGCGTCGTGGCGTTGCCGCTCGTGCTCGGCTTCGGCACGTCCCCGGACAACCCCTCGGCGCTGCCGCTGCCGTACGGCCGGAACCTCGCCGTGGTGCTGCTGCTCGTCGCCGGCGTGACGGTGCTCTCGGGGCTGTGGAGAGACCGGCGACGCCGATCCCCGGCACGCGGTAAGGAATCCGAAAGGCCAGGCGGGAGCGGCTCGTAGTCGGTCGGTCGGTAGCGTGGCCGGAATGGGACACCGGGTGTTGGTGGTCGACGACGACCCCACGGTCAGCGACGTCGTCCGCCGCTACCTGGAACAGGACGGCTGCGAGGTCCGGCTGGCCGCCGACGGCGCCGCCGGGCTCGCGGCGATCGCCGCCCACCGGCCCGATCTCGTGGTGCTCGACCTGATGATGCCCGGGATCAACGGCCTCGACGTGTGCCGCCGCATCCGCCGGCAGCTCCCCGACCTTCCGGTGATCATGCTGACCGCCCTCGGCGAGGAGGCGGACCGGGTGCTGGGGCTGGAGGTCGGCGCGGACGACTACATGACCAAGCCGTTCTCGCCCCGGGAACTCGTGCTCCGGATCCGTTCGGTGCTGCGGCGTACCGCCGGGCCCGCCACCGGGTCGGCGGGCCTGGGCAGGCTCGTCGACGCGGAGCTCGCCGTCGACGTCGCCCGACGCGTCGCCGAGCTCGACGGCGTGCCGCTGGCGCTGACCGTCCGGGAGTTCGACCTGCTGGTGTTCCTGATGCGCCACCCCGGGCGGGCGTGGTCCCGCGCCGACCTGTTGGACAAGGTGTGGGGCTGGCAGTTCGGCGACCAGTCGACGGTGACCGTCCACGTCCGTCGGCTGCGCGAGAAGATCGAGAAGGAGCCGGCGGAACCGCGCCGCATCTGCACCGTCTGGGGCGTCGGCTACCGGTACGATCCGCTCGACGAAGGAGCCCGCCGGTGAAGGACACACTGCTCATCGGGCTCTACGCCCTCGCCGCCGGAGGTGTCGTCGGGCTGGCCGGCGCCGGGATGCTCCGGCTGCTGCGCGGCCGCTCGATCCTCGTACACGTCCTGGTGCTGCTCACCGTCACCGTGCTCGCCGTGGTCGTCGGCGTCGCCACCGTCGCCCAGGCCATGTTCCTGTCCCCGCACGACCTGTGGGTCGTCCTGGTCACCGTGAGCGCCTCCGCGGTGATCAGCCTCGCCGTCGGTGCCGTCTTCGGCAGCCGGCTGGCCGCCTCCGCCGTCTGGGCCCAGGCGGCCCGGGACCGGGAACGGCGGTTGGAGGCCGGACGGCGCGAACTCGTCGCCTGGGTGTCGCACGATCTGCGCACTCCCCTTGCCGGGTTGAGGGCGATGGCCGAGGCCCTGGAGGACCGCATCATCGACGACCCGGCCACCGTCGCCGAATACCACCGCCGCATCCGGGTGGAGAGCGACCGGATGGCGCAACTCGTCGACGACCTGTTCGAGCTGTCCCGGATCCACGCGGGCGCGCTGCGGCTCGTACCCACCACCGTGCCGCTGCGCGACATCGTGTCCGACGCGATCGCCGGTGTCGCGCCGCTCGCCGCCGGCCGGAAGATCCGCCTGGTCGCCGCGGACAGCGGCTGGCCCTCCGTACGCGCCGGTGAACGCGAACTCGCCCGCGTCGTCAGCAACCTGCTGATCAATTCCGTCCGGTACACCCCCGAGGACGGCACCGTGCACATCGCCGCCGGCCACGAACGCGACAGCGTGTGGCTGGCCGTCTCGGACACCTGCGGCGGCATCCCCGAGCAGGACCTGGACCGGGTCTTCGACGTCGCCTTCCGGGGCGAGCGGGCCCGCACACCGGGCACGGCCGGATCCGGTGGCGGCGGCGGGCTCGGCCTGGCGATCGTGCGTGGTCTCGTCGAGGCCCACGGCGGCCGCGTCGACGTGCGCAACACCGTCCGGGGCTGCCAGTTCGAGGTACGGCTGCCCGCCGCGACGGGCAGGTCGTGAGCCCGGCGTAGGTCGACGCGTACCGGCGGGCTGCCAGGGAGGCTCGCCGCGCGTAAGGCCCACCCGCGCCGAGGAGCGGAGCCCGGACCGGGCCAGGGCCCTACGACATCGCACTGCTTGTATACTTCCGGTCGGCCGACCGAACAGCCCTGGCAGAGAAGCAGTGAGCGGACCAGCAGCGAGCAAACCGCATGCGAGCAGCAAGTCACTCGTTCTCGACGCGATCCGGGCGGCCGGCACGATCAGCCGGGTCGGCCTGATCAAGGCTACCGGTTTCACCGCACCGACGATCTCCACCCTGGTCCGCAAGCTCATCAACGAGGGCCTGGTCGTCGAGACCGGTCACGCCAAGTCGACCGGGGGCAAACGGCGGGTCCTGCTCCAACTCGACCACGCCTCCCGGTACGCCGTCGGCGTGCACCTGGATCACGGCGTCATCACGTACGCGCTGACCAACCTGGGCGGCACCGTGGTGGCCCGGATCTCCCGTCCCGGTGCCGGCGCCGAGGAGCCGCCGATCGTCGTCGCCCGGATCGCCACCGAGATCGCCGCGCTCATCGCCGGCGTCGGAGTGGAACGGGCCCGGATTCTCGGCGTCGGCCTGGTGTTCCCCGGCCCGGTCGACGCCACCCGGGGCATCGGCGGCCCCCCGGACGTCGGGCTCGCCCCCGCCATGCGGCAGTGGAACGGGTTTCCGCTGGGCCGGGCGCTGGAACAGGTGACGGCGCTGCCGGTGGTGCTGGACAACGACTCGACCGCGGCGGCGCTGGGTGAGCACTGGACGGGCGGATTCGGCGCCGCGACCTCGGCCGCCGTCCTCTACATGGGCACCGGCATCGGTGCCGGCCTGGTCATCAACGGCGTCACCTACCGGGGGCCGAGCGGCAACGTCGGGGAACTGGGGCACGTCTGCGTGTCGGCCGACGGGCCGCGGTGCTGGTGCGGTGCCCGTGGCTGTGTGGAGGCGCTGGCCGGGCCGGCTGCGGTGGTCGCCGCCGCGCGGTCGGACCCGGCAGCGGCCCGGGCGGTGGGTTTCACGGTCGGCGCGCGGCGGCCCTCGGTGGTCGCCGACTTCGCCGCGATCAGCCGCGCCGCACGCCGGGGCGAACCGCACGCGCTGGCGTTGCTGGAGCGGTCCGCCCGGCACGTCGGGGCCGCCGCCCGGACGCTGGCGAACCTGATGGATCTCGAGGTGCTCGTGCTGACCGGGCCGAGCCTGGCCGCCGCCGGGTCGGTGTACCTTCCCATCGTCCGGCACGAACTCCGCGCCTCCTTCTCGCGGGGCACGCACACGGTCGACGTACGGCTCTCCCGTTCCGCCGCCACGGCCTCGGCCATCGGCGCCGCCGCCCTGGTCCTCGAATCCGAGCTCGTACCACTGGGTTCCGGGCCGCGCCCGCCCGAGCAGGTGACCGACGAGCGGGCGGGGCTCACCGAATCGGCAAGCTGACTGACCCGGGGGTGCACGGTGGACGACATGTGGAGGACGAGCGCGGTGGGCCTGGTGCTCGCCCGACCGCCCCGGCTGCTCGGCACCGAGCCGTTCTTCATGGAGTTCATCGCCGGCATCGAGGAACGACTCGCCGCCCACGGCCGGTCGGTGCTGCTGCATGTGGTCGCCCACCACGCCGCCGAGATCGCCGCCTACCGGCGGTGGGCGCAGCAACGGCTGGTCGACGCGATCGTGCTGGTGAACCCGGCGGTGGACGACCCCCGGCCGGCGGTGCTGCGGGACCTCCGCCTGCCCGTCGTGGTGGCGGGTGAGCCGACCCACGACAACCCGGCGGTACGGCGGGACGACGTCGGGTCGATGCGGGCGGCTCTCGCGCATCTGGTCGGACTCGGGCACCACCGCATCGCCCGGATCACCGGACCCGGCACTCTCGTGCACACCCGGACCCGCACGGCCGCCATGCTGGCGGCCGCCGTCGACGCCGTCGTGGTGGAGGGCGACTACTCGGCGGAGTCCGGGGCCAGGTTGACCGCCCGGTTGATGAGCGAGCCCGAGCCACCCACCGCGATCATCTACGACAACGATCTGATGGCGGTGGCGGGCCTGCACGCGGCCAAGGAGTCGGGCCACCGGGTTCCCCGCGACGTCAGCCTGATCGCCTGGGACGACTCCAGCCTCTGCCGGCTGGCCTCGCCGGCCCTCACCACGATGAGCCTCGACGTGCACTCGTTCGGCGAGTCGGTCGGCGACTCCGTGCTGCGGCTGATCAACGGCGAGTCGGTGCCGGAACGGTGGTGCGCTACCGAGACGGTGGTCGCCCGCGAGACGACCGCCTCACCCCGGTAGCGCCGCCGCGTACCCGCACCGGCGATCCGTCGAAACGGCATCGATGCGCTTGACTTAGTGAGGCTCATAAAGAAAGCTCGCACACGCGCTCCCATCGACGCTCCCCTCTATGACTAGGAGAGCCTCATGACACGTCGTCATGCCCTGCTGGCGTCGGCAGCAGCCGGCACACTGGTGGCCGCCAGCCTGACCGCGGCCACCCTGCCGGCCTCGGCCGCAGCCTCGGCCTGTGCGGTCACCTACACGGTGCAGAGCCAGTGGACCGGCGGGTTCAGCGGCAACGTCGCCATCACCAACCTCGGCTCCGCCCTCACCAACTGGACCCTGACGTTCGACTTCCCGCAGCCCGACCAACGGGTCACCCAGGGCTGGAGCGCCACCTGGTCCCAGTCCGGTGCGCGGGTGTCGGCGGCCAGCCTGAGCTGGAACGGCGCGCTGAACACCGGCGGGTCCACCACGATCGGCTTCAACGGGTCGTGGAGCGGCACCAACCCCGTACCCACGTCGTTCGCGCTCAACGGGACGACCTGCACCGGCACGGTCAGCCCCTCCCCCACCACACCGCCGACCACCGCCCCACCGACGACCACACCGCCCACCACCGCACCGCCCACGACCACTCCCCCGACGACCACACCGCCGACGACCACACCGCCGAGCGGTGCCGCGCCGAGCCTGCGGGTCTCCGGCAACCGGCTGGTCACCGCGAGCGGTGCCACCTACCGGCTGCTCGGCGTCAACCGGGCCAGCGGCGAGTTCGCCTGCGTGCAGGGCAAGGGCATGTGGGACAGCGGCCCGGTCGACCAGGCCTCGGTCGACGCGATGAAGTCCTGGAACATCCGCGCCGTGCGGATCCCGCTCAACGAGGACTGCTGGCTGGGCCTGTCCGGGTCGCCCAGCGGCACCACCTACCAGCAGGCGGTCAAGGACTACGCGAACCTGCTGGTCGCCAACGGCATCAACCCGATCCTCGACCTGCACTGGACCCACGGCCAGTACACCGGCAACATCTCGGCCTGCCCGGACGTGGACGCCACCTGCCAGAAGCCCATGCCGAGCAGGCAGTACACGCCACAGTTCTGGACCGGGGTGGCAAACGCGTTCAAGGGCAACGACGCGGTGCTGTTCGACCTGTTCAACGAGCCCTACCCGGACGCCGCCAACAACTGGTCGGACATGACGGCGGCCTGGCGCTGCCTGCGCGACGGCGGCACCTGCACCGGCATCGACTACCCGGTGGCCGGCATGCAGAGCCTGGTCGACGCGGTACGCGCCACCGGCGCCACCAACGTCCTGCTGGTCCCCGGGCTGACCTGGACCAACGACCTGACCCAGTGGCTGACCTACAAGCCGACCGACCCGCGCAACAACATCGTGGCCTCGTGGCACTCGTACAACTTCAACGCCTGTGTCACCGAGACCTGCTGGGACACCCAGATCGCGCCGGTGGCCGCGCAGGTGCCGGTGCACGCCGGTGAGATCGGCCAGGACACCTGCGCCCACGACTACATCGACCGGTTGACCACCTGGCTGGACCGCAACCGGCTCGGCTACACCGCATGGACCTGGAACCCGTGGGGTTGCAGCGGCGGCAACGTCCTCATCGAGGACTACGACGGCACCCCGACCAAGAGCTACGGCGAGGGGTACCGGGCCCACCTGCGCACCGTGACCCCGTAACGGCTCCCGGTGTCGCCGCCGTCCCCACGGGGGCGGTGACCCGACGCCGGTGGGTGTGGGTACGACGGTCGGCCGTCGTACCCACACCCACACCCGGTTCCCCTGCGACGGGGGCGTCACGGCGGGACGCGCCGGCCATCCGGGGAAGGTGGCGTCCCCGGGTGCCGGTGATCGAGATGGACGGCCGGGTCGGGCTGCCTCCGGGCCGGGGGCGGTTGGTGCGGCGTGGTGTGGGGCAGCGGTGGTGGCCGCCCCACACACCGGCCCGCACACCCCGGCCACCGGCGGGGCGTGCGGGCCACCGTGCATCCGTGCTCGTGGTCGGGACGACCGTCAGACGGCCGTGCGGGACCACTGCTGGTTGGCGCCGGTGTTGCAGGTGTACTGCTTGAGGATCACGCCGTCCGCGGTCGACGAGGCCGGAACGTCCACGCACTTGTTGCTGTGGCGGGCCCGCAGCTGGAAGTAGTTGCCGTTGGCGACAATCTGGAACTGCTGGTTGGTGCCGCTGCCACAGGTGTACTGGACGAGCTCGGCGCCGTCGGCGGTGGAGGCGCTCACCACGTCGAGGCACTTTCCGCTGTGCCGGCTGACGAGGCGCCAGTAGCCGCTGCCGGCGTCCTGGAACTGCCACTGCTGCCAGGCGTTGCCGGTGTAGGTGTACTGGCCGACGCGCGCGCCGTTGTCGGTGTTCGGTTGTTGGACGTCCATGGCCTTGCCGCTGTGCCGCACGGTGACCTGGTAGAACGTCCCCGTCGACGGCGGGGGCGTCGTCGGGGGCGTCGTCGGCTCGCTGCCGATGGTGTCGCCCCAGCCGTACCGGATCCGGTCGGCGCCGGAGGTGTTGCGGATGGTGAGGTTGAGGTCGGTGCCGCTCCCGCTGAGGGCGTACATCGAGTACCAGTCGTAACCGATGGTGCCGGGCTTGCCGCCGAGCGCGGGCCAGTAGGTGCCGCCCATCTGGTTGTTGCGCATGACCTGGGCCATGGCCCGGATGTAGCGCACGAAGTTGTCGGTGCTGCCCGCGTCGGCGTAGTTGCGGCCGTCGTTCATGGGCGCGCCGTACTCGGTGGCGACCGCGCGGGAGGCGCAGTTACCGAGGCGGGCCTGGATGTGGCCGAGGAACGCGTCGTAGGTCATCGCGCCGTAGAAGAAGGCGTAGTAGTGGAAGGACAGCAGGGTCGCGTTGAAGCGGCTGTCGTTGCAGATGTCGCGCAGGTCCTGGCTGAAGCCGGTGCCGCCGATCAGCACCCGGCCGGGCGGCGCCGAGGAGTGGGAGCTGAGCCAGTTCGCCGCGACGTTGCGCCAGTCCGCCGAGCTGTAGCCGTGCGGTTCGTTCATCGGCTCGAAGTAGACGTTGGGGTTCGAGGCATAGGTGTTGGTCACCGTGGTCCACATCGCGTTCCACGCGCCGAGGTTGGTGATCCGACCGCCGGAGGCGGCCCCGTCCTCCCAGTAGGCCAGGATGACCTTGAAACCACGTTCGGTGGCGGCGTCGATGGCCCCCCGATAGGCGTTCCACCACGCCGTCCCCACCGTGTGGGTGTTGACCGGCAGGCGGACGGTGTTGACCCCCATCGTGGCGGCCATGTCGTCGTAGAGGGCGTTGGCCTTGGCCCGCACCGTCGCGTTGCTGTCCGACGAACTCAGGCCCTGCACGACGAGGGGGCCCTTGCTGAAGTTGTCCCCCAGCACGGCCCAGTTCATGCCCCGGAACTGGCTGGTGGCCGCGGTGGCCGGTGACGACGTGACGACCACACCGCCGACCATCGCGGTCATCGCGGCCGTCAGCGCGACCAGCAGCCGCCGAACCGGCCGGGTGCGCGACGACGCTGCTCCGTTGCCGTCAGGTGTCGACGTCGGTGGTACTCGTCGTGGGACCACGAACATGCTGCCCTCCCGGGACGGTCGCGTATGTTAGCGCTAACATTAGCCAGGGCGTGCGTGGCGCCGAGCCCACCGCCCGACCTGGTTGACGTGCCGCACGAGCAGCCTCGGCCTGCATTCCGCCGAGGCAGGCAACATGTGTTCCGGTTGTTACGTGCGCATTGCAGACAAGTGTTAGCGATCGCATCTGAGGTGTCAAGACATCGAAGATGCTCATCGACCCGGGTTCCGCCACCGGCCCCGGCGCACCGCGCCGCGGGCAGGCCCCGGCAGTCAGTGCAGTAGGCGCTTCCAGTCCGCCGGCACCCGTCCGCGGGGACCGGGGGCGGGCTGGTCGAGCGGGCGCGAGGGCGGCCCGGCCAGCTCCGGCCCGTCGGGGTGGAACCGGTCTTCGGAGTAGTCCCAGAACCACGACTCACCGGGTTCGAAACTCCGGACCACCGGATGCCCGGTCGTGGTCGCGTGTGCCGTCGCGTGCTGGCCCGGCGAGGAGTCGCAACAGCCGACATGGCCGCAGCCGGCGCAGCGGCGCAGGTGGAACCACCACCCGCCGGAGGACTCGCACTCGACGCAGCCGGGGCCGCTCGGTGGCACGGCCGGGTTGATCGCCGCTCCGGTCACGGGCGGTGGCTCTGGCTGGTCGTTCACGATCAGTTCCCTTCGACTCGCGGTGGCTCCCGCCGGTGCCCGTTTCCCCGGCCGGGTGAGCCGGTCGATCGACGGACGAGACGGTGCGCCGATGGTCCGACAATAGAGTCGACCCTCCCACCAGCATCCGGAGGTACCGCGATGTCCACCACCACCGCACCGCCCGGCAAGCCGACTGTCGTCCTCGTCCACGGCGCCTTCGCCGAGTCGGCGAGCTGGGACGGCGTGATCGCCGGGCTGCTCGGCGACGGCTATCCCGCGGTGGCCGTGGCCAACCCGCTGCGCGGTGTCCCGCACGACGCCGACCACCTGCGCGCCCTGCTCACCGGACCGGTCGTCCTGGCCGGGCGGTTCCCCGGCAGTTCCCTGGGCGAGACGCTGGCCGCCGTCACGCTCCCCGGCGGGGACACCGACCTCTACATCCAGCAGAACCGCTACCACCACCAGTTCGCCGCCCACTCGACGGCGGAGCGGGCTGCCGTGATGGCGGTGACCCAGCGGCCGATCACCGAGGCCGCCCTGAACGAACCCTCCGGCGAGCCCGCCTGGCGATCGCTGCCGTCCTGGTTCCTGTTCGGCAGCGAGGACCTCAACATCCCGGTCGCCGCCCACCGGTTCATGGCCGAGCGGGCGGGCTCCCGGCGTACGGTGGAGGTGCCCGGTGGTTCACACACCGTGGCCATCCCGGAGGCCGCCCTGCTCGTCGACCTCATTCGTGCGGCCGCCGGCGCCTCCTGACGGAACGGACCACGGGGTGACCGGTCAGCGCGCGGGTCACTGCGGCGGCTCGCCGAGTTCGGTGAGCCGGCCGTCGGCCAGCCGGAGCCAGCGACCCACGGTGATCTCGGCCAGGAACCGTTGGTCGTGGCTGACCACGACGAACGCCCCCCGGTACGACAGGAGCGCACTCTCCAACTGCGCGACGCTGGTGAGGTCCAGGTTGTTGGTGGGCTCGTCGAGCAGCAGCAGCTGCGGCGCCGGTTCCGCGAACAGGACGCAGGCCAGCGTGGCGCGCAGCAGTTCGCCGCCGGAGAGCACACCGACCGGCAGGTGGGCGCGGTCGCCACGGAACAGGAAGCGGGCCAGCAGGTTCATCCGGTCCGCCCCGGTCCGCGACGGCGCGAAGGCGGCGAGGTTCCCGGCGACCGTACGGTCCGGGTCGAGCAGATCGAGACGCTGCGACAGGTACGCCACCCGCCCCTGCGCCCGCATGACGGCACCGGCGAGCGGTTCCTGGTCGCCGCTGATCAGCCGCAGCAGCGTGGACTTGCCCGCGCCGTTGGGCCCGGTCAGGGCGATCCGTTCGGGGCCCCGGATGACCAGACCCACCCCGTCACCGGCGAATACCGGCCGGCCGGCGTAGGCGGCCCGCACACCCTCACCGTGGAAGAGGGTGCGGCCGGCGGGCACCGTCGGGTCGGGCAGGTCGACGACGAGGTGGTCGTCACGGCGGGCGGCGGCGCTCGCCTGGTCCAGCCGGGCCTGGGCGTCGCGGGCCCGCGCGGCGTGCACGTCGTTGGCCCTGGCCGCCGACACCTGCGCGTCCCGCTTGAGGTTGCCGGCGACGATCCGGGCCAGCCCCGCGTCGGCCAGGTTCCGCGAGGCGGTGGAGGCACGACGGGCCGACCGCTCCCGGGCCTGCTGGAGTTCGCGCCGCTGCCGCTTCACGTCCTGCTCGGCCTGGCGTACCTGTCGCTCGGCCACCTCCCGCTCGGCCTGCACCGCCTGCTCGTACGCGGTGAAACTGCCGCCGTACCAGCGGATCCCACAGTGGTCCAGGACGGCGATGCGGTCCATCTCGTCCAGCAGTGCCCGGTCATGGCTGACCACGAGCAGGCATCCGGTCCAGGAGCGCAGCACGGCGGTCAGTCGCTCCCGTGCCCGGCGATCGAGGTTGTTGGTCGGCTCGTCCAGCAGCAGCACGTCGGGCCGCTTGAGCAGTTCGGCGGCGAGGCCCAGGGACACCACCTGGCCGCCGCTGAGGGTGCCGAGCCGCCGGTCCCACGTGACGTCGGTCAGCCCGAGCCGGTCGAGTTCGGCGCGGGTGCGTGCCTCGACGTCCCAGTCGTCGCCGACGGTGGTGAAGTGTTCCTCGGCGGCGTCGCCGGCCTCGATGGCGTGCAGCGCGGCGATGACGCGGTCGACCCCGAGCACCTGGGCGACCGTCTGGTGCCGGGCGAACGGCAGGTGCTGGGGCAGGTAAGCCAGCACCCCCTCGACGGTGACGCTGCCGCCGGTCGGACGCAACTCACCGGCGACGAGCCGCAACAGGGTCGACTTGCCGGCGCCGTTCGCGGCGACCAGGCCGGTACGGCCACCGGGGACGGAGAACGACAGGTCGGTGAAGACCGGGGTGTCATCCGGCCAGGAGAAGGACAGGGCGGAGCTGACGACACGACTGTCGGACATGGTGACCTCGGAAGACGGGTGGACTGGGCGGGCATCCGGGGGTAGCGGGGATTCGCCGAGGACGGCGTGGTCACTCGTATCCCATGGCGGGGATGACCCTGCCGAGTGCCTCCTCGACGAACTCCCGGGTTGCGGCGTCGAGCTGGTCGCTGCGGTTCGTCAGCCGGTGTGACCGGAACGTCGAGGGGGTGACGACGTCGTCGACGCCGAGCCGTGCGAACAGGGCGCGGCGCTGCCCGGGCCAGTCGGCGGCGAGGTCCTCCGCCCGCACCTCGACGTACCGCCTGGCCGTCAGGTCGACCGTGTCCCGCCAGGCGAGCCATCGGTGGTAGACCGGCGTGAGGTAGGCGAGTGCGCCGTGCACGGTGGGCGGCGCCCACGGCTGGGCAAGGTGGGACGCGAGTACGGAGACCGGGTGACGCGTGATGTGCACGATTGTCGCTTCGGGGACCAGTTCCCAGAGGAAATCCATGCAGAGCATGTTGAACGGTGTCTTCTCACACCAGGTCGGCTTGCCCGCGTCGGCGGCTGCCCCGTCGAACAACCCGTCGACCAGACCCCGCAGGATCGCGACCAGGTCACCCCGGTCGCTGAAGTACCGGGGAACCACCCGTCGGCGGCTCGGCGGCGCGAACGGCCCGGCCGGCCGGTCGGCGTCGCCGAAGCCCTCCGCCGGCGCAGGCTCGTCGTAGGTGGTCGCGATCAACTGCGGCCAGAGTCTCTGCACCGCGTCCCGGTAGCGCCGCTCGCCGACCAGCTCGGGAACGGTCCTGCCGCGATCGTCGCGCCGGCCGGGCACTCGTACGGTGAGCAGGTCGCTCAGCCGGCGCAGGGCGTCCTCACCGACGCCGGGCTCGAACCGGCTGGTGAGCGCGTCGGCGAGGTCCCGCAGACCACCCGGGTCGACGAGGAACCGGGTCTCCATGGGAATCCGGTGAATCAGCGGGTGTTCGCCGATGACGTCGGCGATCCGTGACGTTCCCGAGCGACCCGTGCCCGCGACGAAGACCGGCGAAGGAAAGGGCATAGTGAGCACAGTCAAACTCCCGGTCCACTGCCTGCGCAAACCCTTTTGTCCCCGTCGCGACGGGAACACGCGTCCCCCGTCCGGCTCGCCGTACACTTCTGCCGTGTTCGAGTACCACGGGTGGGTCACCCTCCGCTCGACCGCCGAGGCTGTCGACGACGACCCGCCCCTGCGCCTCGACGAGATCCGGGAGCTGGTCGACGAACTCACCGGCCACGGGTTGGTCGACCTCCGCCCGGTCGACGGGAGAGTCGACCGGCGGATGTGGTGGTCCGCTCAGCCACCCTCCGGTGCGTCGTCCGCCCGCGCGCTGACGACCTGCTCCCAGGCGGGCACGGGCAGGCGGGCCGCGGAGTTGATGGTCAGCTGGTGCCGGTCGCCGAGACCGTCCTCGGCGTGGATCCGAATGTCGAACGGGTCGATCTGCACAAGGCCGTGCACGGTGAACGATCCGAGGTGATATCCCTCCGCGAGCCTGGGTTGCGGCGGGAGGGGTGCGCGACCCAACCAGGAGAAGTCGGCGTCCGCCGGCCGCACGCCGCGTGCCGCAAGCTCCTCCCGGAAGGTCTGATACGGCAGCCAGGGTCCGGCACCGAGGCGGTACTCGACCCTCGTGACGCCCGCGTAACCGGGGCCGGCGTTCGACAGGTGCAACTCCCACCGGTCGTTGTTCGCATCGTGCGGCGTCCACGAGTACCCGAAGCGGGGCTGGTTCGCCCGGGCGAACTGGGCTCGCGTCAACATCAGACCGGCGAGGGCGGCACCGATGGCGGCGGTGGTCTGCAGGTCGATCAACGAGAACCGCAACGGCCATTCGGCGAGTGCCCGGATGTCGACATTGCGGCGGACGGCCTCCCAGCCGAAGTTCACGCCCAGCAGACCGAGCGCGATCGCCGGAAGCACAGTGAACAGACGCGACCGGTGCACGGTGTGCCAGTGCGGCACCCCACCCGGCGCTCGCGTACCCGTGAAGACACCGTCAGTCACGGTCCCGACCGTAGCCGGGTACCGCAACCGCAGGGGCCCTGCGCTCAGCCCGGGCTGCGGACGAAGGTCTTGTTCACTCCGCGAGCCGTCGTCGTCCTGCTGATCACGAGCCGGTCGGCGGTGCAGCGGCACAGGCCGGAACCCGGCGGGCCGACCGGGGTGCGGGACGGGTGGGCCGCCCCACCCGGGTGACGTGCAGCAGGCGTTGCGGTGCGACGTCGAGCAGCGTCCCGAGCGCCGCCCGGGTGGCGGCGACGTCGATGAGCTGGCTCAGCGGATGTGCCGCCAGCCCCGCCGTGTGCAGGGTCAGCCAGCTGCGCAGCAGCACCCGCCCGAACTCGACCTGTCCGGGCCGGTCGAGGTGTTCCGGGGCGAGCAGGACCAGCACGGTGCCACCGTGGGCGAGCGGGTCGCCCCCTGCGGCGGCGAGTAGTCTCGGCAGGCCCAGCGGGCGCAGCAGCGGGTACCCGGCCAGTGCCACCCGCAGCCCGGCGGCGGCGGGCCGGGACAGCGCGAGGCACCTGTCGGTGAGCCCGTCGGCGTGGTAGTCCGGATGGGTCGGGTCCAGCCGTAGCCAGCGGCGCAGCTCGGCGACGACCGCCGGGTCCGCGTACGACCCGCGGTCGGCGGCGCGCAGCAGGGCGCCGAGCCGGTCGGCGTGCGGCACGGTCCGGATGCCGCCGCCGGCGGGCCGGGCGACCGCGTCCAGGGCGGCGAGGACGTCAGGTTCCACGCCCCCGGCGAGGGTGCCCCGGTGGGTCCGACGCTCCCACACGTCGGTGGTGCGGAACGGCGTCGGGTAGCGGTGCGGGGCGGGCCGCAGCAGCCCCACCCACCTGTGGCGTTCGTCGTGGTCGGCGAGGTACTCCAGCCGCAGGCCGGCGTCGGCCGCGACGATCAGGCAGGTCTCGACGAACGCGCCGAGGGACAGCCGCAGGTCCCGGCCGGTGGGGTCGGCGGCGGGCAGGGTGTACGCGGGATCCCAGCCGATCCGGACCGCGTCGGGTTCGTAGCGCAGCCGCCACGGCTGGGTGTTGTGCGCGCTCGGGGCCCGCCAGCACCACGGTTCGAGTGCGCGGAACGCGTCGAGGTCCACCTACCGCTCCTTGGCGTAGAAGGTGTACCCGTGCAGCGGGCGGCCGCCGAGCCGCCGGTACTGGGCGGCCGACGCGGCGTTGTCCCGCTCGACGTAGGTGCTGCGCAGCGTGGTGTAGCCGGCGGTGTGCAGGTTGCGGTGCAGGTGCGTGGAGAGCAGCCGTTGGTAGCCGCGCCCCTGGTGCTGCGGAAGCACGCCCTTGACGATCAGCACCGCCTCCCGCCGGTACCGGCGGCGGGCGGCCAGCAGCCGCGCCTGGTTGACCAGGTGCAGGTCGCCCCGGACGGTGATCAGGAACTCGCTGATGTCGGGTACGCAGAGCACGAACGCCACCGGCTCGCCGTCGCGGGTCAGGTAGAGCAGCAGCGACTCGTCCAGCAGGTACGCCAGCCCGTCGGTCTGCCGCCGCAGCTGCGCGGCGGAGATCGGCGTGTAGTAGCCAAGCTGGGCGAAGGAGGCGTTGAGCATCCCGCGCAGCAGGTCGAGTTGCGCGTCGAGCCGCCGCACGTCCCCCCGGTGCAGCACGATCCGCGCGCCGTCCGGGTCCACCTGCACCGGCGGGGTCGGCTCCGGTGGGGCGGGCACCGGGCAGATCCAGGTGTCGGACTCGAACCGGCGGGCGAAGCCGTACGCCTCGTAGGCGGTCGCGTACCACGGCGGGTTCCAGGCGCTGTCGACGAAGCCCCGCTCGGCGTAGCCGGAGGTGATCACCCCGCCGGCCTGGTTGGGCAGCAGCGCCACCGGGCCGAACAGCAGTTCCCGGTCGGCGTCGGCGTGCGCGGTGATCGCGTCGAACAGCGGTCGTGCGGCCGGCTCGGTGAACTCGGTGAGCCCGAAGAGCTGGCACCGGCGGCCGAGCTTGGCGTCGAAGTCGGCGTCGGTGTGCAGGGTGGTCCGGCCGACCACCGTGCCGGTGGCGTCGCGCAGCAGGTACAGCGGCACGCCGTCGCGCCACCAGCGCCGGATCTGCTGCCGTGGGGTGGGCACGTGGCGTGGTTCGCCCGCGTACAGCCGGTCGCCGAAGGCCAGGAACCGCCGCAGGCCGCGCCGGTCGGTGACCCGCGCGAACCGGTGCCGGGCCGGGCTCATCGGCGCACCGCCGGCCCGGTCGTCTCCGCGCCCAGCGGGGTGAAGGTGTCGATGTGACCCAGCTGTGCGTCCTCGGCCCGCCAGGTGCCGTTGGAGTAGCCGTCCGGTGCGGCGGTGTAGAGCCGGATGAAGCCGGCGGTGGCGTTGCGGGTGCCGTCGGTCAACCAGAGCATCAGCCGGCGGTGGTGCCGGGTCCGGGCGAAGCGCAGCATCGCGTCGCGGTCGGTGAAGAACGCGATGGTGCCGAGCGTCAACGGGAACTGCCAGTAGACCGTGTGCCAGCAGTAGCCCTTCATCCGGCGCATGTCACGGACCATCCGGAACCAGGCCGGGGCCAACCGCAGCAGCACCAGCGGGTTGGCGTAGCGGGTGCCGCCGATGAACATGGCGCCGGCGCGGCCCTGCGCGGGGGCGCGGGAGAAGTCACGGGTACGCATGGTCACCTCACCAGGTAGCTGTTCTTGATCTTCTGTTGGCCGGCGAACGGGCCGGTGCCGGGTTCGTGCAGCTCCACCCGTAGGTCGCCGGCGGTCGGGTCCTCCACCAGGGACTGGGCGAAGTCGCGGGAGACCGAGGTCAGGTGCCGACGCACCCCCCGGCGGCACGCGTCGGCGAGCGCGTCGCGCTCCGGGGCGGCCAGCGGGCGGCGCAGTTCGAGGTGGATCACCGGCCGGGTCTCCAGCGCCGCGTCCTCGACAAGCGCCAGGCAGAACCGGCTGATCTCGGCGGCGGACGGGTTGCCGACGTAGAGGCCGTACTCGACGTCCTGCGGGTAGAGGTTCGCGCCGAGGTAGGAGACGGTGGAGTCGCTGCGGCCGAAGAGCAGCAGCAACGGCAGGGTCATCCGCTCGGCCGAGACCGCGGTGCGCAACTCGGCCCGGCGTACCGGATCGGCCCCGACCAGCTCGACGACCCGCCGGTACGACACGAGCAGCGCCTCGTCCCCGACGTTGTACCGCAGCCGGGGTTGGAGCACGTCACCGCCGGTGACCGTGCAGAGCAGTTCCCCACGCTCGTTGGTCTCCAGGAAGGTCGCGAAGGGGTTGTACTGGAACACCATCGGCAGCCGTTGCTCGCCTGCGCCGAGCAGGGCGTCGCGCAGCCCCCTGTCGGTCTGCAGGCGACGCCGCAGCCACACCGTGAACCGGGTCTCCGCGCCGATGCCGATGCTCAGGTCGGACGCCCCGTACGCCGACCGGACCAGGTCGAAGCGTTGCTCCAGGTAGTCGCGCAGCGCCTCGGTCATCCCCTCGCCGCCGCAGCTGGCCGAGACCCGGTACCGCGACCAGGGGAAACCCTCGGCGTCCAGCCGGTCCCGCAGGTGCTTCAGGAACGGTGGATAGGCGGTCACCAGGTAGTCGAAGTCGGGGCCGAACTCCCGCAGCGTGTCGATGATCTTCCCGAGGTCCGGGCCGGTGTTCTTCACCACCGCGATCCGGGCCATCGCCGCGCCGGTCGTCGTCCCGGTCGCCCAGGCCCCCATCGAGTAGGCGTTGATCACGAACGGCCGGCGCATCGGGAAGACCAGCCCGGTGTAGCCGGCGATGTCCCGGTGCACGGCGCGGAGCTCCCGCTCGCTACGGGGCCAGTTGAACGGCCGCCCGGCCGAGCCGGCCGACTCGTCGACGACCACCCCCCGGGTGGGCAACCGCCCGTGCCGGCAGCGGGCGGCGGCGTCGTGGGCCACCACGTAGCTACGCTTGTCGGTCTCCGGGAAGTCGACGAGCCGGCGGCGGACGCCCGCCGGTCGGGCGTCCAGGAAGGCCCGGTAGGCGGGGACCTGCCGGGCGGCCCGGGCGCAGACCGCCCAGGCGTACGCGGCGGCCAACCCGTCCAGCGCCGGGTGGTGCCGCCGGGCCACCCACCGCCAGCCGGCCCGATGTCGACCGACGAGCCGACCCAACCCGGCGACCGCCCGGCCGAGGACCCCCAGCCCGACCTGCCGGCCGTACGCCATTACGGTCGGCAACGGTGGGACGGTACGCAGGGCGACGGGTCGGTGCGGTAGCTCGGCCATGCGCAACACTCTGTCCGCACCGACACGCCGACGCCTGAGGTCGGATGCGGTGCGCAGCTGAGTATCCCTACTCGGTCGGCGGCGGAAACGGTGCGTGGCCCGGTGCCTGACGACGCCCCGCGCCCGGACGGGAGCCGCACGATGCCGTCCGCCGGGGACGGCGACCATTCACCGGCCCTCCGCGGGCGACTCGCTCGTGAAGGTGCCCCGGATGGGCGCGAGACCGGCGGATGCTCGCCCATCTTCCAGGGATGACGTGGGAATCGGCAGAGTCGACCAGGCGCGCGCCGCGGGTCGCGGCGAACCAGCCGTCCACTGCGGGTAACAAAGGGTCCGACACCCGTCAGATGGGCCAGCGTAAGATCAATTTCTGTCGCCGGACGACGACGACCCCGAACCCGAACCCGAACCCGAGAATGATTCGCCTATTGCGGACTGGATACGCGCGCCCTTCCCACATTGCCGGCCGTGGCGCACCGACTCCGTGGACGCTCGCACGGCCTGCCGGCACCACCGCTCGGAGAGCGTCGACTCCCCGATCCGTTCACCGTTGGGCGGCGCCATGACTGTGCCGAAACCGGGCGTCCCGGCGAGCGGAACCGGGCTCCGGCAGCCGAATCGAACCGGGCCTTGCTCAGCCACCCGTCAGGTCGCACTGGACCTGCACCGGCTCCGTGAGACGGAACCGGAAATGGGTGGCCCCGGTGGACGCGGAACAAGTGTTGCCGGACGGTGGGGATGCCCGGGAGAGCCGATCATGAAGACGTCCCCACCTGCTCACTGCCGTTGCAGCGCCCGGGGCTCACGCAGCAGGCCGGCGACGCCGCGGATGCTGTAGGTGCTCATGAAGTCGTAGACGTCAAGCGCCTGGCCGAAATCGTCTTCGATCTTCGCGAGGATCTCGACCGCCACCATCGAGTCGCCGCCCAGGTCCAGGAAGTCGTCGTGCACGCCGATCCACCTGAGGTTCATGGTGCTGCTCCAGATCGACAGGAGCCGTTCCTCGATGCCGTCGGCCGGCCCTTCGGACAGGGTGCACGTGCCGGCGACGACGGCGGACCGGACGTACTCGGTGTCGAGCGCGTCACCGGCGAGCGGCATGGCGTCGACGAGCAGCACGCCGTCCAGTCCGCAGTTCGCACCGAGCCGGTCCCACACATAGCTGCGAAGCTCCGGCCCACTCACGTACTGGGAGAACTCGACCACGCCGATCGTGGCGTCCCGATCGTCGTGGCGAATCGTCGTCGCCCGTGCGTCACGCACGGCCGAATGCCCCCGCAGGGTGGATGCGAGCTCCGTCAAGCCAACCATCAACCGCTCCTTCAGTAACGGCGGCAGTCCGAGCCGTCGGCACGGATCGACAACAATCGCCAATGTGTCACGGAAATCCGGGTGGCCGCAGAGAAACATCGGCAGAAATTCCGGAAGAGGCCGACCGCCGTTGCTTCTTGCCGCCGCCCCTTGCCTAACCCTGTCGAATCGGGCCACAATTCACGCCGACGGGTGGCGAGACTGCGACCGACCGCTATTCGACATCACATTGTCGTCGACCCAGGGGGTAGTGCCCGATGAACGAGATCAGCTACGCACAGTCATCGCTCGTCGAGGAGGACGTGCCGAGCACCGCCACGGAGCGGGCCATCGCCGAGGTGTGGGCCGAGGTACTGAACCTCGACGAGGTGGGACGGCACGACAACTTCTTCGACCTCGGCGGCCATTCGGTGCTCGCGACGCAGGCGGTGGCCAGGTTGAGCGTCGCGCTGGGCCGGGACCTGCCGGAACGCGCCCTGTTCGACTGGCCGACCGTCGCGACCCTGGCCTCGGCTCTGCCCGGCTATCCCGTCTCCACACCGGACGTACCGATCAGGCGCAGGTGACCGGCGGTCCGGGGCACGGGGCCGCACCTCGGGCGGGACAAAACGATCATGCCGGAACCTCACGACATGCCGGAACCTCACGACATCGAGCGACACCAAACCATTCAAGATAATATACCGAGATTTCGCCCGTATGCTGCGGCATTAACAGCATTCATGTGCCGTCACACCGCAGCATGAAGAATTGAGGCTACCCCCCGGCGGCCGGCTCGGCGTACCACCCAGGCCCGCCCGCTTGCCAAGCGCACGACGGCCGGGCAAAATGGGATTGACGCTCGTCGTTCAGACGATCCCGTATGCTGCCGACATGGTACGAGTCGAGTTCCGGGTTCTTGGAACATTGGAAGCCGTGGTCGATGGTTCTCCCGTGCCGATAACCTCTCCGCGGCAACGTATAGTGCTGGCCAATTTGCTGATGGCCGCCAACCATGTCGTGACCGTCGAGAAGCTGATCGGTGCCGTCTGGGACGCTTCCCCGCCGCCCAGCGCGCGCGGTCAGATCCAGATCTGCATCTCCGCGCTGCGCCGGGCGCTCGGCAGTCCGGAGATCATCGACACCAACCCACTGGGGTACTCCATCCGGGTGGACCGCCAGCAGCTCGACTACCTCGTGTTCGACGACGCCCTCGCCCAGGGTCGCTCCGCCGCGGCCAACGGACGGCTGGACGAAGCGCTGGCCCACCTGGACCGTGCGATCGACATCTGGTCCGGCCCGGCGTTGGGCGGAGTGCCCGGCCGGGCCGCGGAGATCGCCTCCCACCGGCTGGAGGAACGACGGATCATGGCGCTGGAGGACCGCGCCGAGATCCGTCTGGGTCTGGGCGGTCATCGGGAGCTGGTCGAGGAACTGGTCGCGCTGACCACGGAACACCCCCTGCGGGAACGCCTGTGGGGATTCCGGATGCTCGCCCTCTACCGATCAGGACGCCAGGCTGAAGCGCTGGCGACGTACCGTCTGGCCCGCACCAACCTGGTGGGCGAACTGGGCATCGAGCCGAGCCAGTACCTGCGCAAACTGGAACGCGCGATCCTCAGCCAGGACAGCAGCATCAGCGGCGACGTGGACGAGGGCGGTACCGGGACCGCCACGGGCCTGCACCGGCCGCAGGAGTTGCCCGCCGATCTGCCGGACTTCGTCGGCCATGCCACGCTTGTCGACACGTTGACTGCCACGCTGACCAGCGAGGACACCACACAGGTGCCGATCGCGATCATCACCGGCGCACCGGGCTGCGGCAAGACCTCGCTGGCCCTGCACGTCGCCCACCTGTTACGCGCCAGATTCGTCAACGGCAGCCTCTACGCCTGCCTGTACGGGAGCACCGCCCAACCACGCTCGACCGACGCGGTACTCAGCGACCTCCTGCACGGACTCGGCGTCGCCCCGGCGGCGATCCCCGGCACGCGGGGTCAGCGGATCAACCTGCTACGCAGCCAGCTGGCGACCCGGCGGCTGCTGATCGTGCTGGACGATGTAGGCAACGAGGACCAGATCGCCGATCTGCTCCCCGGCGTGCCCGGTCCGGCGGTGCTGATCACCAGCCGCCGCAGGCTCGCCGGCATCCCGGGCGCCCGCGCCGTCGATGTCGACATGATGTCGGCCGCCGAGAGCCTGACCCTGCTCGGTCGGATCTGCGGGGAGCAGCGGGTCACTGCGGCACCCGACGCCGCGGCGGAGCTGACCCGGATGTGCGGCGGCCTGCCCCTGGCCGTCCGGATCGCCGCGGTCCGACTGGCCGCACACCCGCACTGGGCGGTCGGCACCCTGGTGGACCGGCTGCGCGACGAGCGGTCCCGGCTGGACGAGCTCTCCCACGGCGACGTCGCGGTCCGTTCGCTGCTCGCCGACGTGTACGAGTCACTCACCGCACCGGCGCAGACCCTGTTCTGGCTCCTCAGCGCACTGGAACTCCACGAGTTCAGCGCCTGGACCGCGGCGGCCCTGCTGGACTGCGACACGAAGCGGGCGACGGCGCTCCTCGACGAGCTCGCGGACGTCCGGCTGCTGGAGGCACACCTCTCCGCGCTCACCAGCCAACCCCGCTATCGATTCCACGAGCTGGTACGGGTGTTCGCGACCGAGCACCGGTTGACGCAGGGCGACCAGAAGGCGTACACGGAGGCGGTCACGCGGTCGCTGGGCGCCCTGCTCGCCCTGGCCGAGGAGGCTCATCAACGGATCTACGGGGGGCGCTTCGCGGTCCTGCACGGGACGGCGCCCCGGTGGGCCGGCGCGCGTGCCGAGTTCGACCGGTTCCTCGGCGATCCGACGGCCTGGTTCGACGAGGAGCGGATCACGCTGGAGGTGGCGGTCCGCCAGGCGGCGGAGCTGGAGCTGGACGAGTTGTGCTGGGAGCTGGCCGTCGTGTCGGTCACCATGTACGAGAGACGCGGCATGTTCGCCGAGTGGCGTACGACGCACACCGTCGCGCTGGAGGCCACCAGTAGGGCCGGCAACCGCCGGGGTGAAGCCGCCGTGCGGGCGTCGCTCGGTTCGCTGGGCGTCGCCCAACACGCCGAGGACGACGGCGAGAACCTGCTGCACGCCATGGAGTTGTTCGACGCGGCAGGCGACGAGGCCGGGTCGGCACTGACGCTGCGCAACCTTGCTCACCTGGACCGGATCCAGGGCCGGCCCGCCATCGCGGTGCTCCGTTACGAGCAGGCCCTGGCGAAGTTCCGGACCGTGGGTGACCTGGGCGCACAGGCCCATGTGCTGAGTGGACTGGCGCGTTGCCATCTGGATCTCGGTTCCCCGGCACAGGCCGAGACCCTGGCGAAGGAATCGCTCGCCCTGGGCGAACAGCTCGGTAACCGGCGCCTCCAGGCACAGGCGTTGTACCGGCTCGGTGAGGTCTTCGCCGACTCCGGACAGTCGTTGACCGCCAAGGCGGTCTTCCAGTCGGCGCTGGATCTGGCGCGGGCACAGGACGACCGCGTCGGCCAGTCCTACGCCCTCAACGGCCTCGGCAGGGCCATGTTGGAGCAGAACGAGTTCACCGCGGCCGAGATCCATTTCAGCGAGGCGGTCGAGCTCTGCCGGGTGACGCGCGAGCGGAACGTACACGCACACGCCCTGTTCGGGCTCGGCCGGGTATACCTGGGCCGGGGCGAGTTCGATACCGCGGAACAGTTCTTCGTGCAGGCCGCGAACGCTTTCGCCATGCAGGAGAACAACCCCTGGCACTCGCGTTCCATCGAAGAGCTGGGCGCGTTGCGCCAGGCTGCCGGCCGGCTACCGGCGCGGGGTGGGAACGAGTCGACCGGAGGTAGGTGAGGACCGGGCCGCGACGTCAACCCCGCTGGCCGGCCAGCCGCCACCGCTCGAGCTTCCCGGCGGACGAGCGCGGTACCTGATCGACGAACGTCACCCGGGTAGGCACCTTGTAGTTGACCAGAACGGCCCGGCAGTGCGCCATGAGCTCACCGCTGCTGACCGAGGCTCCCGGCCTGCGGACTACGTAGGCCCCGACCGTCGACCCGAGCACCTGCTCCTCAGTCGCCACCACCACGGCGTCCAGCACCGCGGGGTGTTCCAGCAACCGGGCCTCGACCTCGTTGGGATAGACCTTCTCGCCGCCCACATTGATCACGTCGTGCCGTCGGGGGGCGAGGAACAGGTAACCGTCCTCGTCGAGCCACCCGAAGTCGCCGACGCTGGCGAAACCGTCGGCGGTCGTTTCCAGCACCTGGCTGCCCAGGTACGCGTCTCCCCTGGAGACCCGGCCGGCGCGCATGAACACCTTGCCGGTCTGTCCCGGGCCGAGCCGGTTCCCGGCGTCGTCCCTGATGCTGATCTTCGTGAAGAACCCGCGACCCACCGTTCCGGGTCGCTGCTGCCATTCGTCCCCACGCACCAGGGTGCCGCCGATGTTCTCGGTCGAGCTGTACACCTCGTACAGGTGCTCTGGCCCGACCAGCTCGATCCACCGCTGCTTGGTGAACGAGTCGCACGACGCGGCTGTGTGCATCACCGTGCGTACGCTGGTGAAGGACGCCGGGTCGGGCTGGAGGAGCAGCAGGATGGTGCGCATGTGCGCCGGGGTGAGCTGGATCCACTCCACCGCGTGGCGCTCGACCAGCTCCACCGTCCAGGCCGGTAGGAAGTACGGCGGCAGAATGGTGGTGTTGCCGTCGAGGAGCCCGTCCAGCAGGGTGGTGAACGGGGCCGCATGGTGCAGGGGGCCGAGGATCAGCTGCCGCTGACCGGATCGCCAGCCGGCACGACGGCGCAACGGCAACGGCACCTGGTGCGGGTCGTAGCCGAGCGGCCCGGGGCGGACCGCGATCTTCGGGTGGCCGGAGCTGCCCCCGGTCGGCAGCAGGTAGCCGATCCGACGGGCCGGCGACCACGCCGACCGGCCCGCGTCGGCGTCGGAGGCGGCCTCGTGGGCGGCGGCTGGGGCGGCGGCGTCGATGAGCTGAGCCCGGCCGTAGGTCCGGCCGATGAAGGCGAGGAGCTTTTCCCGCTCGGGTCCGGGCGAGGCCGGGTTCAGCGGCAGCAGGGGCAGCTCGGCGGAGAGGACGGCCACGATGTCGACCACCGCCTGGATCGTGTTGTTCGCCTCGACCGCGACCACTCCCGGGCCGGTCCCCCGGGCGGCGGCGTCCACCAGTGCGTCCGCCCGCCGGCCGCTCCGCTCGGCCAACTCCCGCCACGTCAGTACCTGCTCGACGGAGTTCTCGTCGAAGCCGACGACCGCGGGCTGGTCGGTTGACGTCGCCGCGATATCGGTGATCCGCTGACGGATCGATACGGTCATTCGGGCCTCCCACGATCGAGTGCGTCGGCATCCGCCCGGCGGTCGACGACATGTCGGACGGTCCGGCCGAGTGGACGTGAACCCACGCGGCAGACCGGCCGCCGCACGCGCCTGATGGACGCAGGTCGATGATGTCCGGTGCGGCCCGGCGCACGCAGGGAACAACCGGCAGAACAACGCACACGATCCGACCCGTGAGTCGCTGCCGGTCCTTCCCTACTGCCCGGCACGGGGCGCTCAATAATCTGGCGCACATGGTTTCACCAGGGCATGTCGATAGTGCCGTGCCGGGCACTCGGACGACGCCGACCCGCCAGGCAACCCGGACCCGCGGCCCCCGCCGCCGGGAGCGATCGGTGAGCCTGGCCCCCCGGCCATCGGTGACCGTGCCGTTCAGCGGGACACGATCGGCCGAGGGGCCGCTCAACATCGGCCAGTACAACATCCTGCAGTGGCTACGCGGTGAGTCGGAGCAGTTCTTCGCGGCCGTCGCCGGAGAACTCGACGTTCCGGCCACAGCCGTCGTCGACGACGTCGCCGAGGCACTCGCGACCCTGGTCGCACGGCACGAGGGACTGCGTACGACGTACGTCGACGGCGTCGCACCACGACAGTTCGTGCACGCCACCGGTGACCTCGTCGTGGAGGTCTACGCGATCGAGGCCGCCGACCCGCGGCTCGTCGACCGGGCCGGCCTGACCCGGGACCTCATCCGCCGGTTGCGCGCCGCAGGCGCCTACCGCATCGACGAACTGCCGGTCCGGGTCGCCCTCGCGGTGCTGCCGGGTGACCCGTCCACCGGCTCCGCCCCGGTGGTGCAGGCCGCGGTGATCGGTTGCTCGCACCTCGCCGTCGACTACCAGGCGATGGAGATCGTCAAGAGGGAGTTCGCGGACCTGATCCGGGATCGCACCGCACGACCGGCCGGTGGACCACCGATCCAGCCCTTGGACCTGGTCGCCCTGGAGAACACGCCCAAGGCACTGCGGCACGAGGAGACGGTGCTGAACTACTGGCGCGACCGGCTGTCCCGCATGCCGCAGTGTCTGTACCCGGTCCCACGGGGCGCGGCGGGCGACGGATCGGTAGCCGTCGAGATGACCTCCGCCGCGGCCGGGATGGCGTTGCGAGCGGTGACGGCGCGCACCAGGACGAGTCGCGCCAGCGTCGTGCTGGCGGCGATCGGCGCGGTGCTCTCGCACCGGACCGGCAGCCGGGAGCTCGTGCTGCCCACCCTGTCCGCCAACCGCTTCGAGCCGTACCTTCGGCAGCACGTCGGCAGCCTCGCGCAGCTCGCGTTGATCACGCTCACGATCGGTGACACCACCCTCGACCGGCTGGTCCGGCAGGCGTGGGCCGCGGTGGTCGACGCGAGCAGGCACGGCCGGTACGACGTGGACCGGCAGCGTGCCGTCGCCGGCCGGATCGAGCACGAGCGCGGCATCGTGTTCGACTGCGAACCGCTGTTCAACAACCTTGTCATGGAGTCAGGTCCGGCAGCAGGCAGGGCCACGGCACCCGTACCCGCACCTGGTGAACTGGACGCCGCGCGACGCGCGACGCAGCTCCGGCGGCAGCCGATGCCCGTCGGGACCACGCTGATCCGGTTCGATCTCTACGGGACCGACGGACAGTTGCGTCTCGGCTGTTGGAGCAGCGACACCTGCCGCATCTCCGCCGACGAGACCGAAGCGTTGCTCCTGGCGGTCGAGAACCTGTTGATCACGGCGGCTTCCGGTGACCTCGACGCCCGGGGGATCCGTGGCGCGATCCCGCTCGACCCGGTACAGCGGGGGCCGGGCTGGCTGTTCGTGGACGGCTGCTGGGTCGAGCTGACCGAGGTGCAACGGCTGCTCGACGACGCACTGGCGTCCACCGGTGCCAGGGCCTTCACCGCCGTGCACGGTGTGCCGTTGGCCGCTCGTCTGGCCCGGACCGAGGCCGTACGCACACCTGAAGATGCCCACGCCGCGTGCATGGCGGCGCTGAGCGCGTATCCGACGGCAATGGCGCCACAGCACTACGTCATCTGTGAACGCATCCCGGATGACCCCGACGACCAGGCCGCATGGACCGACGTGTGTTGCCAGGGATCCGGCCGAAAGGGAGTCGACCGTTGACCACCAGCGAGATCACATCCACCAAGCTCACGCCCTCGGTGACCGGCGACGAGTCGGCACTGCCCGGCGTGCTGACCGCGCCCACCGACGGCGTGCCGGCCGCGAGTCATCTCGCCGGGGTCCGGGATTCGGTCCGTCGGCAGCTGCGTACCCACGGCGCGGTCCTGCTGCGCGGCTTCGACGTCGGCGGGGTCAGCGGGTTCGAGCGGGTCGTCCGGGCGGTGTCCGGCGCACCGCTGTCCTATGCCGAGCGGTCGTCACCACGCAGCACCATCGCGGGCCAGGTCTACACGTCGACGGACTACCCGCCGACCGAGGAGATCTTCCTGCACAACGAGAACTCGTACCAGGCGACCTGGCCGTTGACGTTGTTCTTCTACTGCATCACCCCGCCCGACACGCTGGGTGCCACTCCGCTCGCCGACACCCGTCGGGTTCTGCGGTCGATCGACCCGACCGTGCGGGAGGAGTTCGCCCGGCGCGGCTGGACCGTGGTCCGCAACTTCACCGAGGGCTTCGGCGTGCCGTGGCAACAGGCGTTCAACACCACCGACCGGGCCGAGGTCGAACGCTACTGTGCGGCGAGCGGTGTGGAGGTCCGGTGGAGCGGGCGCACCGGCCTGCGCACGACGGCCCGCCGACGGGCGGTGCACCAGCATCCGGTGACCGGCGAGACCGTCTGGTTCAACCACCTCACGTTCTTCCACGTGACCACGCTGCCCGAGGAGGACTGCGAGGGGTTGCGGGAGATGTTCGACGAGGCGGACCTGCCCACCAACACGTACTACGGAGACGGCGGGCCGATCCCCGACGAGATCGTGGCACACCTGCGCGACTGCTACCGCGCCGCCCAGCGACGATTCGACTGGCAGCGTGACGACGTGTTGATCGTCGACAATATGCTGTCAGCCCACGGTCGTGAACCGTTCACCGGATCCCGCAGAATCGCCGTCGCGATGGCCGAACCATTGCCGGTACCGTAACGCCAGGTGGCGCCGGGTCGCCGGAGGGCCGCCCCGGTGGCGGCCCTCCGGCGACCCCTCCGGGAGGGATGATCAGCCCCACGGAGTGTCGCCAGGAACGGCGACCACCGAGGTGAACGGCGTGGTGAGCAGGTACGGACCGGAAACCATTGACACTCGCAACTCGGTACCCCTTGTCTGCTTCGGCTCTCGTGCCGGCTGTCGCCGACAGAACGAAGCTATGGCCGGCCGTTTTCAGGTCCCCATCATCACGCTTTACCCACCGGCCGGGACCTACCCTGCCGGTGATAGTGACATGGAGGCGCGTGGAACGACGATTGAGCAAGAAATGCCTACTCTCCGTCAACGAAGGCGACCTTCCTCATGGCCTCATCTCGGGACCACCGGACCGATACGCCGCATGCCGGTACCGCGGCGCTTATCTGCATACCCAGCGCCGGTAACGGCCACTTCCAGTTCGATCGGTGGCCCGACGCCGTCGGCCCGTGGTGTGTCGTCCGTACGCCGGCCGCAGGCGGGCCAGACGGCGGAGCACAGGGGACCGACTCGACGGCCACCGGTCCACCGGCACCGCCCACGCTGCCGGAGCGGGCCGCGGAACTCGTGGCCGGCCTGGTGCGCCGAGGGGTCGAGAGGTTCGCGGTCTTCGGCCACGAGAGCGCCGCGCTGCTCGGCTACCAGGTCGCGGTCGAGTTGGACCGGCGGGGCGCGCCGGCGCCCCTGCGCCTGTTCGTATCGGGCTGTCCCGCACCCCACCGTCTCCACCGGTCGGCCGGCGAGGCGCAGACCGAGCCGACCGACGACGAGCTGACCGCACGCGTGCTGGCGACCACGGTGGCCACGGGCGGCAACCCGATGCCGTCGGTCGTCGCGACCGGCGTACGTGCGCTCCGGGCCGACCTGGCCACGTTGCGGGCCTACCGGATACCCCGCCCGACGCCGCTGCGCTGCCCGTTGACCGCGATCCGGTGGCTGGACCAGGGCATCGCACCGGAGGCACTGGCCAGCTGGTCGGCGTACGGGGACACCGAAGTGGTGCAGTTGCCCGGATCCAGGTTGAGCTATGCGACCGAGCCGGCCGACCTGTTGCGGGTCATCGCCGACCGGGCGCCGGCCGGTGATCCCCGGCGGCCGGCCGAGCGGTGACAGCGGCCGGCCCGGACGCCACCCTCCCGGGACCGCCCACGCCGGCGGACGGGAGCGGGTCCGCCGGGACACCACGGCCGGCACCGGGGCGGAGGACCGTGGACGACCGGCTCAGATCAGACCGGCCGCTACCCCGCAGGCCACGGCGTGGGCCCGGTTGCGCACCTGCAACCGCGCCATCATGTCGTAGATGACGTTCTTCACCGTGTGGTGGGAACACAGCAGTGACCTGGCGATCGTCGCGTTGTCCTGGCCCTCGGCCATCAACGCGAGCACCCTCGTCTGCCGGGGCGTCAGCGGCGACCGGCCAGCCGACCGGGACGTTCCGGCCGGGTCCGGCGTACCGACGCCACCGAGCACCCCGACCAGCACCTCGTGCGGCAACCGGACCTCGCCGTCGCGGGCGGCCCGCAGCGCGGCGGCCAGCCGGCCCGGTGTGGCGTCGGTGAACCGGAGCATCACCAGGGTCCCCGACCGTAGTACGCGGACCACGTCCGTCGGCGAGAAGCGGTCCGCGATCACCAGCGTTCCCCGCGGCGCGGACCACGGCTGCGGCGGGCACGCCACCAGCGCCTCGCTCACCGTGGCGACCGCGGTGACGATGACGGTGTCCGGTGATCCGTACGGCTCGGGCACCGAGGTGACGCCGGCCTGCCGCAGGGCGGCCAGCACCTCGGCCCGGATGACCGCGTCCGGGGCCACCAGATGTGCGGTCGGGGACGTCATGCGCCTCTCCTGTCCGTCGTTCACAACATCCCGGCCCGCAGGGCGAAGGCCACCGCGTGGGCCCGGTTGCGCAGCCGGAACCGCCGCGTGATGTCGTGCACGACACTGGTCACGGTGCGCGTCGAGTAGCACAGCTCCTGCGCGATCTCACCGGTCTCCCGTCCGTCGGCGAGCAGCCGCAGCACCGCGCGCTCGCGGTCGCTGATGTTCGACGCGAGGGTGCCGGCGGGAACGGTCGGCGCGGCGAGCAACCGGTCGAGCATGTCCGGCGAGACCGTGCAGTCCCCCTCACCGGCGGCCAGCACGGTGCGGGTGAGCCGCTCCGCGGTCGCCTCCCGGCGTCGGAGCAGGCCGCGCGCACCAGCCGCGATGGCCCACAGCGCCTCAGCCGGCTCCACCTCGGGCACCACGAGCACCACCTCGGGGCGGTCCGCCCCGGCACGGACGGCCCGCACCGTGTCCAGCGCGTCCTGGCCCAGTTGGTCGACGACCAGGACCGTGACCGCGGCCCGCTCCCGCGTCGTCACCACGGTGATGTCCGGGCACCCGAGCATCGCGCTCGTCACGCCCGCCTCCAACACCGGGTCGGTCGCCACGACATTGACCCACATCGGTTCGCCCATCACGCCTCCTTCGTCGCCGCGCCGTGGCGTGGCGTGGCGTCGGAATCTCCTGGGCGTACGGTTCCGCGACGAGCTAACTGGTCGCTGTCGGCTCGCTGTCAGCCACCGGCGCCGGACGATAGCGGACCATCGACTCGCTATCGTCGCCCCGCGCCGCGACCCGGTCGCCGAACAGGCAGCCAGCGGGAAGCGACGACAGTCGACGTCTCCCGCAGGTCTGCCGATTCTTCTCTGCAGCCGGTCCGGGTCCCGTGGAACATTGACAACCGTTGCGGACCCGTGCCGAAAAGGTGGGTCACCGCCGTTACCGGAGGAGCGGTGGATGGACGACTCGGCAGAGCTCGCCGCCACTCCGACAGCGCATTCGACCGGGCGGCACGCACCAGTGTCGTGTCGTGGAGACCCTGGTCGGATGGGCGGCGGTGGCTTCGCGTCACCACACCGGCCGCGCCTGCCGGGTCGACGGACGCGAACTGAGAGCAACAAGGGCCGATACCGGACAATCGCCGAACCGGCGGGACGTGGGGTGAATCAGTGATCAGTTCTGACGTCAGTGGAATCGCTGCGGATCTGGCGGCGAATGCCACTCTCCTGGAGATCGCCGAGAATCTGGGACTCTCACCGCTACTCGACCGTGGGACGCCGTTCACGCTGGCCGAGGCAACGGCGGCGGCCGGCGTCGCCGAAGCGCGCATCCTGCCCTTCCTGCGCGCCATGGTCGCCGCCGGTCTGCTCGAGCACGACGCCGAGACCGGGCTGTTCGCGCCCTGCGCCCAGCTCGCGGACCGCAGGTACGAGGCGGGTTACCTCTCCTGGTCGCTCAACGCCAACCGGCCGTACATCGATCACGCCGAGCGGTTCCTGCGCGAACCGGAGACGGCCGGCCGGCACCACCAGCGCGACGGCCGACGGGTGGCGGTCTCGTCCCGCTGGATCGGCTCGTACGGCTTCTATCCCGGGGTGTTGTCCGAGATCATCAGCCGCAAGCCCCGGCGCATCGTCGATCTCGGCGCCGGTGCGGGCGCGTTGCTGATCCGGCTGCTGACCGAGCTGCCCACCAGCACCGGCGTGGCCCTGGACCTCAGCCCGGGGGCGTGCGAGGAGGCCGAACGCGCCGGTCACCGCGCCCAGGTGGGCGATCGGCTCACGGTGGTCAACCGGTCCGTCGAGACGCTCGTGGACGACCCGGGTCCCCTCGCCGGCGCGGACGTCGTCCACGCCGGTTTCGTCATGCACGACGTCGCGCAGACTCCCGAGGTCTTCGCTGGTGTCCTGCGGTCGTGCCGCGACCACCTCGCCGACGGCGGCTGCCTGGTGGTCACCGATGCGGTGCCGTACGTGGACACACCGGGCGAGCGCGCCTTCAGTGCCCTGTTCAGCTACCTCCACGAGAGTGCGATGGGTGTACGGCTGCCGGCCGAGGAGCAGTGGTGCGAACTCTTCCGGCAGGCCGGCTTCTCCGACGTGACCAGCACCCCCCTGCCGATGCCCGGCAGCCGGCTCTTCGTGGCCACCCGATGAGCCGGAACGACGGATCACCGGCCCTGGCGGAGCACGACGCCGAGTGGATGGCCCGGGCCCTGTACGAGGCGCGGCAAAGACGCGTACCGATCGCCCCGTTCACCGACACCCGCCCCACGCTCGACGCGGCGGGCGGCTACGCCGTCCAGCGTCGGCTGACCGACCTGCTGGTCGCCGACGGCGAGCGGGTGATCGGTTACAAGGCCGGGCTCACCTCCACCTCGATGCAGGAGATGTTCGGGGTCGACGCACCGGACTACGGCCCGGTGTTCGCCTCGACCGTCCACCCGGACGGCACCCGCTTCGCTCCTGGCGAGTTCATCTCGCCGAAGGTGGAAGCCGAGATCGTCTTTCGGCTGGCGAGCCCGTTGACCGGTCCCGGCGTCACGGTGGAGCAGGCCCACGCGGCGATCGGAGAGGTCGTCGCCGGTCTCGAGATCGTCGACTCCCGGATCGCGGACTGGCGCATCCGACTGGGCGACACGATCGCCGACCTCGCCTCGAACGGCGCAGCCGTCCTGGGACGTCCGGTCCCGGCCCGCCCGGACCTGGACCACCGGCTCGTACGAATGGCCTTCCGCCGCAACGGGGAGCTGGTCGCGTCCGGTCGGGGCGCCGACGCCCTGGGCGACCCGGTGGCGGTGGTGGCGTTGCTGGCGAACCTGCTGGGCGAGAACGGCGTCACGCTGGAGGCCGGGCAGCTGATCATGACCGGTGCCCTGCACGCCGCGGTCCCGCTGCGCCCCGGCGACACCTACACCGCCGAATTCGACCAGCTGGGCGCGGTCACCCTGCACGTAGCGCATGCGTAGTCACGACCCGGGTAGGAAGGCGATCCCCTCGATGAATCCAGAACGACGGCTGTCAGTCGGGGTACTCGGCGCCGGACTCATCGGCGTCGACCTGGCGATGAAGGCCGACCGGTCCGCCGCCCTGGACCTTCACCTCGTCGTCGGCCGGACGGCCGAGAGCCCGGGCCTCAAGCGGGCCGCCCGGCTGGGGCTGCCGGTCACGAGCCGGGGCCTGCCCGCACTGGCCGACCTCGACGCACCGCTCGACGTGGTCTTCGACGCCACCGACGCCGGCTCGCACGCCGAACACGCCGAGGCGCTGGCACCGCTCGGCACGCTGCTGGTCGACCTGACGCCCAGCCGGATCGGGCGGATGGTCGTCCCCACCGTGAACGGCGCGGACGTCACCGCCCACCGCGACCTCAACATGGTCAGCTGCGGCGGACAGGCGGCGGTGCCGATCGTCCGGGCGGTCGCGCGGGCCCACCGCGTCGACTACGTGGAGGTGGTCGCGACCGCCGCGACGCTCAGCGTCGGCCGTGGGACCAGGCTGAACATCGACGAGTACGTGGAGACCACCCAGGACGCGCTGCGCGAGTTCACCGGCGTCGGGGACGTGAAGGCCATCCTCAACATCAGCCCGGCCCGTCCTCCGGCGACCTTCCGGGTGGCCATCTCCCTGATCGGCGCGGGGCTGACACCCGATTCGGTGCGCCCACTCGTGGCCGCCGCCGCCGCCGACGTCCGTGCCTTCGCCGCCGGCTACACCGTGACGAGTTGCCTCGTGGCGGACGACAGCAGGGCGTTCATCGCCGTGGAGGTGACCTCCACGGGCGACCAGATACCCGCCTACGCCGGCAACCTCGACATCATCAACTCCGCGGCGATCCGGGTCGCCGAGCGCTGTGCGGTGGCACGCCGACCGATCGACGTCCTGGAGGGGGCATCATGAGCCGGCAAGCCGTGGAGAACACGCCGGGGCGACCGATCCTGATCCACGACCCGACGTTGCGCGACGGCCACCACGCCGTCCGCCACCAACTCGGGCGGGACCAGCTCCGGGCGTACGCCGAGGCCGCCGACGCGGCCGGGGTGCCCGTCGTCGAGGTGGGGCACGGCAACGGCCTGGGCGCCTCCTCCCTCCAGGCCGGCCGCGCCCTGCTCAGCGACGCGGCGATGCTCTCGGTGGTCCGGGACGCGTTGTCGACCAGCAGGCTCGGGGTGTTCATGCTGCCGGGCTGGGGCACCACCGAGAACCTCCGGCAGGCCATCTCGTACGACGTCGACCTCGTCCGGATCGGCACCCACTGCACCGAGGGCAACCTGGCCGAACGGCACCTCGGGCTGCTGCGCGACGTGGGCGTCGACGCCCACGGCGTACTGCTGATGAGCCACATGGCGACTCCCGAGCGCCTGGCCGAGGAGTGCGCGCGGCTCGTCGGGTTCGGCGCGACCGGCGTGGGAATCCTCGATTCCTCCGGCTACTACCTGCCGCCGGACGTGAGCACGCGCATCGCGGCCATCCGGTCCGCGGTCGACGTGCCGGTGATGTTCCACGGGCACAACAATCTCGGTATGGCGGTGGCGAACTCGATCGCCGCCGCCGAGGCGGGCGCCACCATCCTGGACGCCTGCGCCAGGGGGTTCGGCGCGGGGGCCGGCAACACGCAGTTGGAGGTCCTCGTGCCCGTGCTCGAACGGCTGGGCTACCACACCGGCATCGACCTCTACCGGCTGCTGGACGCGGCGGACATCGCCGAACGGGAACTGATGCCCGCACCGCCCACCATCGACTCGATAGGCGTGGTGAGTGGTCTCGCCGGGGTGTTCTCCGGATTCAGGAACCGGGTGCTGGACGTCGCCGCCCGCGAGGGCGTCGATCCGCGCGACGTCTTCTTCGCGCTGGGCCGCCTGCAGGCGGTGGCCGGACAGGAGGACCTCATCGAGGACGTGACGCTCACGTTGCGTGCCGGCTCCACGGGTCGAGGTGAACGGATGACGAGCCATGTTTGACCAACTCAAGGCCATTCTGGTCGAGGACCTGCAGATGCGCACCGAGGACGTCGTCGCCACCGCCGACCGCGCCGAGGTGGGCCTCGACTCGCTCACCGTGGTCGAGCTGTCGGCCCTGCTCAGCCAGCGGCTGGACATCGAGGTCTCCGACTACGAACTGCTGGAGCTCGCGACCGTCGGCGACATCGCCGATCTGGTCGCGGAGCGCTGTCGTGGGTGAGACCGCCGGGCCGTCCCACGCCGCCACCCGGGGCCTGTCGCGCAACGAGTCACCACACGACCCGCTGCCCGACATCGTCGCCTCGGTGGCGGCGGGCGGCCGGGACGTCAACCGCTATCCCGACCCGGCGTGTACCGACCTGATCCGGGCGCTCGCCGACCGCCACGGTGTGGAGGCCGACCGGGTGGCGGTGGGCGCCGGGTCCTGTGCGTTGCTCCAGTCGCTGTTCCAGCTCGCCGGGCCGGGCGCCACGGCCGTCTACGCCTGGCGGTCCTTCGAGTACTACCCGGTCCTCGCCGACCAGCTGGGGGTCCGCTCGGAGCGGGTGCCGCTGGTCGACGACACGCACGACCTCACCGCCATGGCCGATCGGATCACCGCCACCACCCGGCTGGTCGTCATCTGCAATCCCAACAACCCCACGGGCACCCTGGTCGGCCCGGAACAGCTACGCGCGTTCCTCGATCGCACCCCGCCGACCTGCCTGGTGGCCCTGGACGAGGCGTACTCCGAGTACGTCGACGAGCCCGCCGGGGCCGGCGGCCTCGCACTGTGCGACAGGTATCCGAACCTGGTGGTCCTGCGCACGTTCTCGAAGGCGTACGGCCTGGCGGGACTTCGGGTCGGCTACCTCGTCGGCGCCCCACACGTCGTGGCGTCGCTGCGCGAGATGGCGTTGCCCTACGCGGTGAGCGGTCCGGCCCAGCGCACGGCGATCGCCGCCCTCGGCGTCGAGGAGGTGCTCCTGACGCGGGTCCGGGAGACGATCGCCGAGCGGGCCCGGGTGCGGGCGGCCCTGCTCGCCGACGGCTTCGCGGTTCCCGTCAGCCAGGCCAACTTCGTCTGGCTCGGGCTCGGCGAGGACGCGGGCCCGTTCGGCCGCTGGTGTGCACGGGCCGGTGTCGAGACGCGGGTCTTCGACGGTGACGGCGTTCGGGTGTCGATCGGTTCGCCCGCGGACAACGACGCGTTCCTCGCGGCGGTGCGCCGGTGGCGTATCCGCAGGGCGGCGGAACTGCTCACGACGGGAACGGTGGGATGATGCCGGAGAACACAGCCCTCCCCCGGAGGCCGGAGAACACCGCCCCACCCCGGAGGGTGGTCGTCGCGCCGGGGATGTGCAGCGGTGGCTCACTGATCTTCGGGCGGATCGGTGACTGGACGTGGGAGTCGGTGGCCGAGGCCTGCCGCACCAACGTGCACGCCGCCCGTACCGCCGAGGGCCAACCTACCTATCTGTCGTTCTACTACTACCGGGTGCGTGGCGGGAAGGTCGTTCATCCGCACGGCCTGACCTTCGGCGACGAGCTCGACGTGACGTCGAGGGTCTTCCAGTTCGGCGGCGGCTCGGTGCTCACCCTGCACCGGCTCGCGCCCGCCGGTTCCGGCCCCGGCACCGCGGTCCTCGATCCGGCGGAGTTCTACGAGACGCCGAACCCGGAGTGCATGTACGCGGAGACGCTCAACCGGTGGATCGCGCGTGGCCGTCCGGACAGCAACCGGGTCCTCACCGAAACCGTCCCCCACGACTTCGACCACGTCGATCTACCGCGACTTCCCAATCGGTTCTCACCACGTACGCTCGTCGGCCGGGCCCGTCACGCGGGCAGCTTCTGCGCTCCGGGGCCGCCCGGATTCACGCTCGCCGGGCAGGAGCAGTCCTTCGCGTACGCGTTGGACGCCGTACGGGACATCAACGGCGCCGGACTGGTCTACTTCGCCTCGTACTTCTCGATCTTCGACACCGCGCTGTTGCGACTGTGGCGCGGGCTCGGCCGTAGCGAGCGACAGTTCCTCCAGCGGCGGGTGATCGACCAGAAGGTGGGCTTCTTCGGCAATGCCGACCTAGGCGCGCTCTTCACCATCACCGCGCGGAGATGGCAGAACGTCGCCGACCCGCTCTCCGAGATCGCCGACCTCGAGCTCCGCGAGTCCACCACCGGCCGGCTGCTGGCGGTCGCGGCGATCGAGACGGAAACGCCGTCGACGCCGGCATGAGGACGGGGTCGACGGCGACAGGTCGCGGGGTCGGTCGGCCCGGCCCGGGCCGACATTGCACGGGCACGGTGGCGAACCTGCGACCGTGCCCGTCCTGGCGTGGCTGACGTTCTTCACCGGGTGCTCGGCACGTCGCACCTTTCCTGGCTGAGGCACCGGGGCCGGGCGGGCTTACCGTCCCGCTGTCGTCGCGGGCTGCCCTGTCGTCGCGGGCTGCCCTGTCGTCGCGGGCTGCGCGCCGGTCAGCGTCACGGGACCGAACCGCCGCAGCGCCACCACGAGGTTGACCGCCGCGAGGGTGGACAGGGCGGCGAGGACGAGCAGGGTAGTCGTCACCCCGAAGCGGCCGATCGCCACTCCGCCGGCGACGAAGCCCAGCGGGCCGGCGATGTTGCTGATGGTCATGACCGCCTGGATCACCTTCGCCCGGATGTCGGCCGGGAACCGGGTGGCCAGGATGCTGAAGAACGGGGCGTTGGACAACGGAAGCGCCGCACCGGACACCGCGAGCGCGGCGACCAGGACCGGCACCGGCACGTCGAACAGCAGCACCCACCAGGGAAGGACGAGCTGGAAGGCGGCCAGACCGAAGACCAGCGTCGGGGACAACCGGCTGCCGACCAGATAGCTGACCGCCGCCCCGGCGATGGCACCGGCACCGAAGCCCGACAGCAGCAGCCCGCCGACCTTGGCATCGCCGCCGAAGCGGTCGAACGCCAGCAGCGGCAGCGCGAGCATCAGGACCCGCATGAGGAAACCGAAGCTGACGGTCGAGACCATCACCCGGCGGAGGAAGTCGTCTCCGAGCACCGCGCGTACGCCGGCCAGGACCCCCGTGTGGGTCGCGGTCTGCTGCTCCGACCGGGGTGGCGGCGGTGCCGTCCGGGACGTGCGGGGGACGAACCACCACAGCAGCAGACCTGACAACGCGTAGGTCGCGGCGTCGAACCACAGCACCTGCTCCGCACCGAGGGTCGCGATCAGCACACCGGCCACGGCCGGACCGGCGAGCGCGGCGACGTTGAAGCACCCTTCCAGCACGCTGTTCGCCCGCATCAGTGCCTTCGGGTCCGGACCGGCGAGCTCGGTGGCCAGGTCGCGTTGGGCGGCGAAGTAGGGCACCCCGAGCACGCCGATCACCGCGACCACCGCCAGCAGCAGGGGGAAGCTGAGCCGGTCCAGCGCGGCCAGCACGGGGATCGCCGCGATGGCCACGGCCTGGGCGAAGTCGGCGACCACCATGGTCCGGCGGGCGCCAAACCGTTGGATCACCTCACCGCCGGCGAATCCGAGCAGCGCCATGGGCAGCACCGACACGGCGAAGACCAGACCCGCCCGGGGCGCCGAGTCGGTGCTCTCCAGGACCAGCCACGGCAACGCGAGCATCGTCATCTGGCTGCCGAAGGCGGAGCCGCTGCCGGCGGCGTACACCGCCACGAGTGCCCGGCCGGCCGGAGCAGGTCCGGGCGATGGCGCGGTGTGCACCCCGTTCACCGTCGCCCGGCCGGCGTGTCGATCAGCGTCGTCACGATGTGGGCGAGGTCCGCCACGTACTCCTTCATGACCGAGAAATGCTCACCCTTCATCCGGTGGACCGCCACCTCGCCGGTCCGTTCCCGCCACCGCTGCAGGTAGTCGTCGAAGCTCTGCCCGGAGCTGACGACCTCGTGCGCGCCCAGCGCCAGTTCGTCGCTGACGATCAGGTCCAGGTGACCGGCGTACGGGCGGTCACGGTAGGACAGCACCATCTCCATGACCTCCTCCCACATCCGCGCGGCGGGCAGCCACATCGTCCCCGCGCCGCGCTCGGGCAGGGTGATGCCGTCGTTGCCGACGATGTCGTCCACGATGTGTTCGAGCAGCGCCAGGGTCTCCTGCCGGAGCACCGAGGTGTCCTCGTCCGGCGGTGCCGCGTCGAGCCGCTCCAGGTTCGTCACGCACTTCCTGATCAGGGCGTACTCGTCCCAGAGGTGCTCCTTCTGCCAGGCGTCCTGCCCCGGGTCGAGCAGGATGAAGGTGACCTCCTCGCCGTCGTCCGCCAGCCGGGTGGCCATCTCGCTGCTCACCCCGCCGCCGCCACACCAGCTGAAGATCCGGTACGGCCCGTGCGGGACGTCCGCCCGCAGCTCCGCGACGTAGCGGGCCGCCATCTCCTCGGTGGACGGGACCGCGCCGGTCGACGGGTCACGGCCCGGCCATTCGAACGCGACCACCGGCAGGTCCGGGTCGAGGTGCTCGGCCAGCCGCCGGTACCAGTGCGCGCTGCCGCCGCCGGGATGCACGCACACCAGCGGGGGCTTGTCACCGGTACGGCGCAGCCAGAGCAACGCCGTGGCCGGCGACCGGTGGCGATCGATCGACTCGGCGAGCGCTGCGAGCGTGCGGTGCTCGACGAAGGACCGCACGGTCGTCTCGATGCCGTGCCGGTCCCGCAGCATCGCGATCGCCCGCAACGTCAGCAGCGAGTGCCCACCGAGGTCGAAGAAGTCGTCGTCCCGGCCGACCCGGGGCAGGTGGAACAGATCGGTCCAGACCTCCGCCACCGCCAGTTCCGTCGGCGTACGCGGTGCGCTGTACTCCCGTGCCGACGTGCCCGCCACCGGCCGGGGCAGCGCGGCCCGGTCGAGCTTGCCGTTGTTGTTCAACGGAAGCCGGTCCAGGCGCACCCAGGCCGTCGGGACCAGGAAGCCGGGCACCCGGCTCCGCATCAGGTCACCGAGCCGGGCGGGGTCGGTGGGGCCGTCCTCGTCGAGGACGACGTAGCCGACGAGCTGCTTGATCCCGTCGACACCCTGGTACGCCGCCGCCGCGGCGGCCCGCACCGGGGGCAGCTCGGCGAGCGCGACCTCCACCTCGCCCAACTCGACGCGGTGCCCGCGGATCTTCACCTGGTGATCGCGCCGCCCGACGAAGCGGAGCGTGCCGTCCGGGTCCTGGCGGACGATGTCCCCGGTGCGGTAGAGCCGGTTACCCGGCGAGTCCCCGGACGGGTCCGGTACGAAGCGTTCGGCGGTCAGGTCCGGCCGGCCCTGGTATCCCCGGGCGACGCCCGGCCCGCCCAACAGCAGCTCACCCGGCACACCGAACGGAACCGGATCGAGGTTCTCGTCGACGACCTGCACGCAGGTGTGGTTGATCGGTTTCCCGATCGGGATGGCATCGGTGACCGCGGGCAGCGGAATCCGTGGGTGGACGGTGGCGAACGTGGTGCTCTCGGTCGGGCCGTACCCGTTGCTGACCACCACGCCGTGCGCCATCGCCGTACGCACGTGCAGCGGAGACAGCACCTCACCACCGACCACCACCTCGCGTACCCCGGCCAGCGCCTGCGGCCGGACGTCCAGGATGGTGGTGAAGAGGCCGGTGGGCAGGCACAGCACGGTCACCCCGTGCCGGCGCAGGATCTCCTCGAGCTCGGCTGCGGTGGGCGTCTCCGGGGCGACGACCAGTCGTGCCCCGTTGCACAGCGCGCCCCAGACCTCGAACGTCGACGCGTCGAAGGCGAGCGTGCCGGCCTGCAGCAGGACCTGGTCGGCGTCCAGCCGCACGTAGTCCTGGCCGTGCACCAGCCGTACGACGCCCCGGTGCGGGACCAGCACGCCCTTCGGACGCCCGGTGGACCCGGACGTGTACGTGATGTAGGCGAGGTTCTCCGGGGACAGGGCCACCGGTGGCGCGCTGGTCGGCAGGCTGCTGTGCGACCACCAGCCGGGGTCCAGGCTCAGCGTGGTCAGCCCGGCGCGGGTCGCGAAACGGTGGGCATGGCCCGGCCCGCTCAGCAGGATCCGGGTGCCGGAGTCGTCGAGGAGGTACCCGATGCGGTCGTCCGGGTACTTCGGGTCGAGCGGCAGGTAGCAGGCACCGGCCTTGAGGATGCCGAGCAGCGCGACCACCGCGTCGATCCCGCGGTCCATGCACACCGCGACCGGCGTCTCCGGGCCGGCGCCCTGCTCACGAAGCGCCCACGCCAGCTGGTTGGCCCGGGCGTCGAGCTCGCCGTAGGTCAGGCGCGACTCGCCGCACTCGAGCGCGACGGCGTCCGGCCGGGCATGTGCCTGGGTGGTGAACAGGTCGGTGACGCAGACCTCGGGCAGCGCGGGCCAGTCCCGCTGCGGCACGGTGAACCGGTGTGCCGGGGTCCCGCCGAGGTCCACCGGACCGGCGCCGTCGTCGGCGACCATCGCGGCGAGCATCGCGAGGAAGGTCTCCCCCAGGGCGGTCAGCCGCTCCTGCGTCGCCCAGCCGGCCCGGCACTCCAGTCGCAGCTCACCCGGGAAGGTCAAGGTGACCAGGGTGAACTCGTTGGGGCTGTCGTCGACGACCGCGCCGAACACGTCCTGCTGCGCGTCGAGCACGTGGAAGTCGAGATAGGAGAAGATGGCGCTGACCAGTGGCGTGCCGCCGCCCCAGCTCTGTTGCATCGCGGGGATCGGGTAGCGCCGGTGCGGCCAGACGGCGAGCTCCTCGGCGAACACGGCGCGCACGAGGTCGCGCCACCGGGGCGTACGCAGGTCCACCGCGAACGGCACGGTGTTGAGGTACATCCCCATGACCTCGTCGCCGCGTAGCAACTCGGGTCGGCCGTTGACCACCAGACCGCTGAAGAACCGCCGCTGGCCGGTGATGACGCCGAGCATCGCGAGGTGCGCGGTGTGCAGCACGGCCTTGAGTGAGGTCTGCGTCCGGGCGGCCAGCTGCCGTAGCTGCGGTTCGAGATGCCGCCAGGACATCCGCAGCTCCGGCACCGCGCCGTGGCCGGCCGGGGCGGTGTCCGCCGGCAGGGCGACCCGGTCGTGGTCACCGACGCGGTCCCGCCAGAACCCCTGGTCCGCCCCGGAGGACAGCGACCGCCGTTCCCACCTGACGAAGTCGGCGTAGCGCCCCGGGGGCGGGGGCTTCAGCGCGTCGGTGTCGGAGTCCCGGATCGCCCGGTAGGTGTCCCGCAGCTCACCGATGAGGGAGTGGTGGCTCCAGCCGTCCAGGATGGCGTGACACTCCGTGTGGGTCAGCACCCACGTCCGCTCCCCGGTGCGGTGCACGTGCCAGCGCAGCTGCGGTGCGTGGTCGACGGGCAGCCTCGTCGAGTGCATCGTGTGCCGGTACCGCGCCAGGACGTCCTGCTGTTCGGCCTCCGGGAGCCCGCGCAGGTCGTCGAAGCCGATCTCGACCCGCGCGCTGGCGTGGACGAGTTGCATGGGCTCGGAGTAGCCGGACATGTCGAAGGTGGTACGCAGGATCTCGTGCCGGTCGACCAGCCACTGCCCGGCGTCGCGCAACGCGGCCAGGGAGAACGGGCCGTCGTCGACGATGTCGAAGCTCGTGACGTTCTGGTAAGCCGGGTGCGAGTCGTCGACGAGCATCTCGTACACCATGCCGGCCTGCACCTGGCCCATCGGGTAGGCGTCGACGAGGCCGTCGGGGAGCCGTTCGCGGTCGGCCGGGCCGATCTGCTCGAACGGGCCGACCAGCGGGTCGTCCGCACCGGTCGCCGGCCGGTCGGCGAGCGTCGCCAGCTGCGCCGCGGTCTGGTGGGTGAAGATGTCCTGCACCGACAGGTCCAGCCCCGCGCGGCGCAGGGCCCCGATCGCGCGGATCGCGCGGATGGAGTCGCCGCCGATGTCGAAGAACCGGTCGTGCACACCGACCCGGGCGACGCCCACCGCCGCACCGAGTGCGTCGGCGACGACGCCTTCGGCGGCGGTACGGGGGGCGACGTACTCTCCGGCCGCTCCGCCGCGACCGGACGTCGGGGCGGGCAGCGCACGGCGGTCCGTCTTCCCGCTGGTGGTCAGGGGCAGCGCGGGGAGCAGCTGCCAGTGGCTCGGGATCATCGCCTCGGGCAGCCGACGGCGCAGGAACGACGCCACCTCGCCCACCTCGACGCCCGTCCCCCGGGCGACGAGGTAGCCGACGAGCTGGCCGTCGTGCACCGTGACGGCGACCGCGGACACGCCCGGATGCTCGGCCGCCACCGCCTCGATCTCGCCGAGTTCCACGCGGTGCCCGCGGATCTTCACCTGGTCGTCGAGCCGGCCGAGGTAGTCGATGCGGCCGTCCGGCAGGTACCTCGCGAGGTCACCGGTGCGGTACAGCCGCCCACCGCCGGCCTCGTCGAACGGGTCGGGAACGAACCGCTGCGCCGTGAGCGCCGGGCGGTGGAGGTAGCCGCGGGCCAGCTGCACACCGCCCAGCAGCAGCTCACCCGGTACGCCGATCGGGACCGGTCGCAGGTTCCCGTCGACGATGTAGGTGCGCGTGTTGGCGATCGGCCTGCCGATCGTGACCGGCGTGCCGGGCTCGCACCGGGCCGCGGTGACGTCGACGGCCGCCTCGGTCGGCCCGTAGAGGTTGTCCAGCCGGCCACCGATCCGCTCGTGGGCGGCGGCGGCCAGGTCGGCGGGGAGCGCCTCGCCGCTGCAGATCAGCCGGCGCACCGACGGCAACGGCCCGGACGACTCGGCCAGGAACACCCGGAGCATGGACGGTACGAAGTGCAGGGTGGTGATCTGTTCGGTGGCGACCAGTCCGGCCAGGTAGTGCGGGTCGCGGTGGCCGTCGGGCCGGGCGACCACCAGGGTGGCCCCGGTGGTCAGCGGCCAGAAGAACTCCCACACCGAGACGTCGAAGCTGTACGGGGTCTTCTGCAACACCCGGTCGGTGGCGTCCAGCCGGTACGCGTCCTGCATCCACCGCAGCCGGTTGACTATCGCGCGGTGCGTGACCACGACCCCCTTGGGCTGGCCGGTCGAGCCGGACGTGTAGATCACGTACGCGGGGTGGTCCGGCCCCGCCGGGACCGCCCCCGCCGGCACCGGCCCGGTGTCGGAGACGACCGGTTCGTCGTCGGTGAGCACGATCGTGGCACCGGCGTCGGCGCACATGTAGTCACGGCGCTCGGCCGGGTGGTCCGGGTCCAGCGGCAGGTAGGCGCCGCCGGCCTTCTGGATCGCCAGCAGGGCCACCACCAGCCCGACGCCGCGGCGACGGCACACTCCGACGATCGACTCCGGCCCGACGCCCGCGTCGACCAGGTACCGCGCCAGCCGGTCGGCCCGCCGGTCCAGCTCGGCGTAGGTGACGTCCTCGCCCTCGAAGCGGACGGCGACGGCGTCCGGGGTACGGCCCGCCTGCCGCGCGAACAGCTCCGGCAGGGTGCCGGTCCCGTACGCCACGTCGGTCTCGTTCCACCTGCCCAGCACCAGCCGCCGCTCCGCCGGTGGGGACTCGGCCAACCGGCTGATCGGGGCGTCCGGCCGGCGCGCGACGTTGCCGACGAGGGCGGTGAAGTGGGCCGCGAACCGCTCGACGGTGTCCCGGTCGAACAGCGCGGTGGCGTAGTTCAGGAACCCGGTGAGGGTGCCGTCGGGCTGGTCGACGACCACAAGCGTCAGGTCGAACTTGGCGTCGCTCTCACCGACCGGCAGCTCCTCGGCGCGCAGCCCGCCGACGTGGCGGGCCCCGGACTCCCCGCCGGCCCACAGGAACATGGTCGAGAACAGCGGGGTCCGGGACGCGTCGCGTACCGGGGCCAGCTCGTCCACCAGCCGTTCGAACGGGAGTTCCTGGTGGGCGTACGCGCCGAGCGCCATCTCCTTCACCCGCCGCAGGACCTCGGGGAAGGACGGGTCGCCGGACAGGTCGACGCGCAGGACCAGCGTGTTGAGGAACAGCCCGATCAGGTCCTGCACCTCGGCCCGGTCGCGACAGGCCACCGGGGTGCCGACCGTGACGTCGTCGCTCCGGCCGAACCGGCCGAGCAGGATCGCGTACCCGGCCAGCAGCACCATGAACGACGTCGCGCCGGCCCGGCGGGCGAGCTCGTGCAGGGCGCGGGCGTCCGACGCGGGCACCGCGAACGGGACCACGTCGCAGGCGCTGTCCCGGACCTGCGGGCGCGGCCGGTCGAGTGGCAGCTCCACCGGGGTGGCACCGGCAAGCGCCTGCCGCCAGTAGGCGAGCTGACGGTCCAGCATGGCGCCGGACAGCACGCCGCGCTGCCAGCCGGCGAAGTCGGCGTACTGCACAGGCAGTGGTGCCAGCGGGGACGGTCCGCCGGTCAGCGCGGCCCGGTACAGCTGGTCCAGCTCACGCCACAGCACCTGCTCGGACCAGCCGTCGAAGGCGATGTGGTGCAGGGTCACGACAAGCGCGTGCTCCTCGTCGGCCAGCCGCGCGAGGGTTCCGGTCAGCACCGGCCCGGTCGCGAGGTCGACGGGTGCCCGGTCGTGGGTCAGCCAGCCGGCGATCCGCTCGTCCTGCGCGGCGGTGTCGAGACCACGCAGGTCCACCTCGTGCAGCGTGGCCGGCTGCGGAGCGTCGATCAGCTGGCACGGCTCACCGTCGACCACCACATAGCGGGTGCGCAGCACCTCGTGCCTGGCCACGATCCCGTCCAGCGCCGCCCGCAGCGCCTCGGGCTCCAGCGGCCCGAACAGCCGAAGGCCCGCGCTGACCAGGTATTCCGTGCCACCCGGCCGGACCTGGTCGAGAATCCACAGCCGGCGCTGCGCGAACGACGACGCGGGCGGCGTCCCGCGCGGCACCCGGGCGATCCCTTCGTCGGGCGCGGCGGTCGCGGCACCTGCGAGCCTGCGCCGAAGCAACTCCGCGCGCAGACCGGCTCGATCGATTGTCTCAGTCACAGGGCACCATCCCGGGAAAGCAGTTCACTGAGCTGGGCGTCGGTCAGCTCGTCGAGTTCCGCCGCGATCAGGTCGGTCACCACCACGGCCAACTCCGCCACGGTGGTCGCGTCGAACAGGCTGCGCAGCGGGACCTCGACGGCGAGGGCCGCCCGCAGCCGGGCCAGGACCCGGGTGGCCAGCAGCGAGTGCCCGCCAAGTCCGAAGAAGTCGTCGTCGACGCCGATCCGGTCGACGCCGAGGATGTCGGACCAGATCGCGGCGATGGTCTCCTCCGCCGGGTTGCGCGGTGCCACGTACCCGCGGGCGCCGTCGAGCTGGAGTGGTGTCGGATCGGGCAACGCCGCCCGGTCGACCTTCTTGCTCGGTGACAGCGGCAGGGCCGCGACGGTGACCCAGGCCGACGGGATCATGTACGAGGGCAGCGACTCCCGCAGGTAGGCCCGCAGCTCGTCGAGGTCGGGCCCGGTGTCGTGGGGCCACTCGAGGTAGGCGACGAGCCGCTTGTCGCCGGGCCCGACGTCCTTCGCGACGACGACGGCCGCGGACACCGCGGGGTGCGTGGCCAACGCGGCTTCGATCTCGGCGAGTTCGATCCGGAAACCACGGATCTTCACCTGGGTGTCGAGCCGGCCGAGGAACTCGACGGTGCCGTCAGGCCGGTGCCGGACCAGGTCACCGCTGCGGTAGAGGCGCGCTCCCGGTTCGGTCCCGAACGGGTCGGGCACGAACCGTTCCGCCGTCAGCTCGGGCCGCCGGTGGTAGCCGCGCGCCAGCCGTACGCCGCCGATGCACAGCTCGCCGGGAACCCCGACCGGAAGCGGACGCAGCCCCGCGTCGAGCACGTACACCCGGGTACCGGCGACCGCGCGGCCGATGTGCAGGGTGGCCGTGCCGCGCTCGTCGGCGAGGTCGCCCGACACCGGGTTGAGCATGCAGGTGACGCTCGCCTCGGTGGGCCCGTAGTTGCAGAGGAACCGGCCGGGCAGGCCGGTCGCCGCCCAGCGTTGGGCGTCGGCGACGGTCACCACGTCCGAGCCGACGTTCATGAGCTTCAACCCGGCGAGCCGGTCCACACCGGACTCCAGCATCTCCCGGTAGTACGCCGGGGTGATCTCCATGATCGTCACGCCGTACTGCTCCAGCTTGGGCGGCAGCTCGCTCGGCGTCCAGAAGACCGGGTCGCTCACCACGAGTGTGGCGCCGGCGGCCAGGGTGGCGCCGATCTGGTCCATGGCGACGTCGAAGGTGAGCGCCGAGAGCAGGACGACCCGCTCCCCGGGGTGGATGCCGTAGTAGTCGGCGATGACCCGGCAGTGGTGCGCGTACGACCGGTGCGAGATCATCACACCCTTCGGGCGGCCGGTCGACCCGGAGGTGTAGATGATGTACGCGAGGTTGTCCGGAACCGTCACCGGCGCCGGGTCGGCCGAGGACCGGGCAACCGCCCGGTCCTCGTCGTCGTCGACGACGAGCACCGGGCGCTCGTGCCCGGCGAACCGGTCGGCGAACCCGCCCGTGGTCACCACCAGGTGCGCCCCGGCGTCGGCGAGCATGTAGCGCAGGCGCTCCGGCGGATGCTCCGGGTCGAACGGCGCGTACACCCCGCCGGCCCTGAGCACCGCCAGCAGCACCACGACCGGCGCGAACCCGCGTTCGAGGCAGGAGCCGACGACGACCTCCGGGCCGACGCCCATCGCCCGCAGGCGGTGCGCGAGCGCGTTGACCCGCGCGTCGAGCCCGGCGAACCCGAGCCGCTCGGCACCGAACACCACAGCTGTCGCGTCCGGGGTCCGGGCCACCCACCGTGCGAACAGCTCCGGTACCGAGAGGTGCCGTTCGTCGGGCGGGTCGAGCAGGTCCAACCGGTGCGCGTCGGGGTCCGGCCACCGGTGCGCGATGGTGTGGCGTTCGTCGGCCGACAGTAGATCGAGGTCGCCGATCCGGGCGTGCGGGTCGGCGGTCATGCCGCTCAGCAGGCGTAGGTACTGGCGGGCGAGGCGTTCGACCGTCGCGCGGTCGAACAGCGCCGTGGCGTACTCGAACCAGCATTCCAACCGGCCGTCCGGCTGCTCCATCACGGACAGGGTCAGGTCGAACTTCGCCACCGCCACGCCACTGTCCAGGCCGACCGCGGTGCACCCGGCGAGGGTGGCCGCCGAGGTACCGGTGGTGTGCTGTACCTCGAACATGATCTGGAACAGCGGGTTGCGGGACAGGTCGCGGTCCGGTTGCAGGGCGTCGACGAGGTGTTCGAACGGCACCTCCTGGTGGGCGAACGCCTTCAGGGTGGTCCGGCGGACCCGGTCGATCAGGTCGAGGGAGGTCGGCTCGCCGCCCAGGTCGACCCGGACCACGAGGTTGTTGACGAAGAAGCCGACCAAGTCCTCGCTCTCCGGCCGGGTCCGGCCGGCGACCGGGGTGCCGATCGCGATGTCGGTGCGGCCGGTGTGGCGGCCCAGCACCACGTCGAACGCGGCGAGCAGCACCATGAACAGGGTGGCACCGGTGCGGTTGCCCAGCTCCCGTGCCGCCGCCGCGGTGGCCTGCGGAACGTCGACGATCAGCAGTTCACCGCTGAGGTCACGCCCGGGTTGGCGGGGCCGGTCGGGGGTCAGTTCCACAGGCACGAGCCCGGCGAGCTGGGCCCGCCAGTACTCGATCTGGCTGCCGATGGTGCCGTCGGCCTGCCGGTCGCGCTGCCAGGCGGCGACGTCGGCGTACTGCACCGGGAGCGGCTGCGGCGACCACGGGGTGCCGGCGAGGCCCGCCGCATATGCCTCGTTCAGCTCACGCAGGAAGATGCCCAGCGACCAGTTGTCGAAGGCGATGTGGTGCAGGGTGACCGCGACCAGGTGCTCGTCGACCGCCGTGTGCACGACGGTGACCCGCAGCGGGCGCTCGGCGGTGAGGTCGAACGGCCTGGCGCTCGCCGCCCCGATGATCGCCCTGGCCCGCGGCGCGGCATCCGCGGTGCCGGTCAGGTCCACCACGTCGAAGGCCACCGGGCCGGGCGGATCCACGAGCTGCAGCGGGACACCGTTGTCGGCGACGTAGCGGGTGCGCAGCACCTCGTGCCGGGCGCTGACCTGCTCCACCGCGCGGTGCAGGATCGCGGTGTCCAGCGCCCCGGTGAGCTGGTACACCATCGGGATCAGGTATTCCGCACTGCCCGGTTCGAGCTGGTCCAGGAACCACAGCCGCTGCTGACCGAACGAGGTCGGCAGGGCGCCGGTACGCGGCACCGGCACGATCTGCGGCCCGCTGTCGGGGGTCGTGCCCGCGTCGATCGCCGCGGCGACCCGCTCCACGGTCCGGCCGTCGAACAGGGTGGCCACCGTCAGTTCCAGCCCGAACCTGCGGCGCAGCCGGTGCGCGAGCCGGATCGCCAGCAGCGAGTGCCCACCCAACGCGAAGAAGTCGTCCGCCACACCGACCCGCTCGACCCCGGTCAGCTCGCCCATGACCGTGGCGACGGCCCGCTCGGTGGGCGTTCGCGGCGCGACGTGACCGGGGTCGTCGTCGCGCGGCCGGCTGTCGGGGGCAGGCAGCGCGGACCGGTCGACCTTCCCGTTGGGCAGCGACGGAAGCTCGGCCAGCGCGACGATGGCGGCGGGAACCATCGCGGCGGGCAGTCGGGTGGCGAGGAATCCGGACAGCTCGTCGGGCTCCACCGTCGCCCCGGCGGCCGGCACCACGTAGCCGGCGAGCTCCAGGTCACCGGCGGTGGACCGGTAGGAGGTGACCACGGCCGCCGCGACCGACGGATGCGCCCGGAGCGCGGCCTCCACCTCACCGGGTTCGACGCGTACCCCCCGCACCTTGACCTGCGCGTCGAGCCGGCCGACGAACTCCAGCGTGCCGTCGGCACGCCACCTGACGAGATCCCCGGTGCGGTACCACCGCTGACCCGGCCGGCCGGCGAACGGGTTCGGGGTGAACCGCTCGGCGGCGAGGTCGCCGCGCCCGGCATAGCCACGGGCGAGGCCGACGCCGCCGACGCACAGCTCGCCGGGTACGCCGACGGGGGTGAGCCGGTCGGCGGAGTCCACCACGTACAGGTCGACGCCGGGCAGCGCGACGCCGATCGGGACCGTGCCGTCCGTCGCCCCGCGCTCGTAGCGCCACGCGGTCGCGTCGATCGAACACTCGGTCGGGCCGTAGGTGTTGTACAGCTCCACCTCGAGCACCCCGAGGAGTCGCTCGCACAGGTCGGTCGGCAGCGGCTCACCGGCGGAGCACACCAGCCGCAGTGCGCCGCACGCGGCCAGTTCCGGCTCGTCCACCACTGTCCGCAGCACGGACGGGACGAGCTGCACCACGGTGATCCGGTGCGCTGCGAGCGCACCGACCAGCACGGCGGTGTCGCGGTGCGCGTCCGGCGGCGCCATCACCGCGGCACCGCCGGACACCAGCGGCGCCAGGAACTCCCACATCGAGGCGTCGAACCCGATCGTCGTCTTCTGCAGGACGCGGTCGGTAGCGGTCAGCTGGTGCTGGCGCACCGCCCACAGCACCCGGTTGCGGATCCCGCCGTGGGTGATCACGACGCCCTTGGGCTGGCCTGTGGAGCCGGACGTGTACATGACGTAGGCGGCGTTCGCGGCGTCGAGCGCCACCGGGGGCGGTGGTGCGGCGCGGGCGATGTCGTCCCACTGCTCGTCGAGCACCGTCACCGGCACCCGCCGTGGGATTCGTCGTCGCAGCGCCGTCTCGGTGAGCACCAGGTCGACGCCGGCGTTGTCGATCATGAACTCCAGGCGGTCGGCCGGCAGGTCGGGGGCGAGCGGGACGTAGACCGCACCGGCCACGAGCGTCCCGAGCAGCGCGACCACGACATCGGTGCCGCGGTGCATGGCGACGCCGACGGCCGTCTCCACGCCGACACCACGGGTGTGCAGGAAGCCGGCCAGGCCGTCCGCCCGGCACATCAGCTCGGCGTAGGTCAGCTCGACGTCACCACAGACCACTGCCACCGCGTCCGGCGTGGCCTCCGCCTGGGCCCGGAACAGGTGCGGCAGCAACGCGTCGGTCGCCTCGTGCGGCCCGGGGTTCCCGCCGAGCAGCCGCCGCTGTTCCCCGGCCGTCACGGTCGGCACGTCCCGCAGCGGTGCCTCCGGCGCCGCCGCGAGGTTCTCCAGGAGCGCCAGGTAGTTGTCGGCCATCCGCTGGATCCGGCCCCGGTCGAAGAGCGCGGTGGGATAGGTCATCCGGCCGACCCACGATCCGTCCGGCTCCTCGACCAGTTGCAGCGACATGTCGAAGGTGGCGCTGAGCACCGGGGTCGGCACCCAGTCGACCTCGATGCCGGGCAGCCGCAGCGGCTCCCCCTGGCCGTTGAGGAGCGCGAACCCGACCTGGAAGAGGGGGTTACGGGACAGGCTCCGGTCCGGCGCCAGTTCGGCGGCGAGCCGTTGCAGGGGCACGTCCTTGTGGGCGAAGGCGTCCAGGGCCGTCTCACGGACGCGGCCGAGCAGCTCGACGAAGGTGGGATCGCCTGCCAGCTCGGTCCGCAGCACCACAGTCTGGGCGAGCGAACCGATCAACGGCTCCAGCTCGACCCGGTTCCGCCCACTTGTCGACACCCCGACACCGAAATCGAGCTGGTCGGCGTAACGGCTGATCAGGAGCTGGTAGACGGCCAGGAACACCATGAACGGGGTCGCCCGGGCGGCGCGTCCCACGGCGAGGATCCGGGCCGCCGACGACGCCGGCACCACGAACGCCACCACGTCGCCGGCCGGCTCCCAGACGGCGGGGCGCTGCCGGTCCGTCGGCAGCTCCAGTGGGGTCAGTCCGGCCAGTCGCGCACGCCAGTAGTCCAGTTGCCGCAGGAGCGCCGCGTCGTCGGCGCTCCACCGGCTCCGCTGCCAGTCGGCGAAGTCGGCGTACTGGAGCTCCAACGGCGGCAACGGCTCCGGCGGTGGCTCCTCGCCCCGGGCGTGGGCCGCGTAGAGCACACCCAGCTCCCTGGCGAGGACGCCCAGCGACGGGCCGTCGAAGGCGATGTGGTGCACCACGATCAGCAGGATCGCCTCACGCGGGGAAAGCTGGACGACTGTCAACCGCCAGGGCGCGGCGGTGCGCAGGTCGATGGCTGTGGTCACCGCGACCTCGCCGACCTCCCGTACCCGCCGATCCTGTTCCTCCGCCGGATATCCGCTGAGGTCCACCACCGTGAGGTCGGCCGGTGCCGGTTCCTCGATGATCTGCACCGGCTGTCCGTCGACCGTCGCATAGCGGGTACGCAGGATCTCGTGCCGGCCGACGATCTCGGAGAAGGCCGCCGTCAGCGCCTCCCGGTCCAGCGGCCCGCGCAGCCGGAATCCCCAGTGCAGCAGGTACTCCTGCGCGCCGGACCGGACCTGGTCGAGGAACCACAGCTGCTCCTGCTCGAACGACAGTCGGAACTGGTTGCCGGTTTCCAGGATGTCGGTCATGCGCGCACCTGCTGCTCCGTCGGTAGGAAGTTCGCCAGGGTGGTGCCCAGGCCGCGGGCCGATGCCGCAGCCCGGACCAGGTCGGCCACCGCCAGGTCCAGGCAGCCGAGGCCGAACGGGGAGAACACCGTCACGGCGTCGTCGCTCCTGACGTACCGCTTACCGGTCAGCAGGATCTCGCCCAGCGAGGACGAGATGAAGTCGCGGTGGCCGGCTTCCTGCTGGGCGAGGTCCAACGACGTCGCGGCCCGACAGACGTGGTCCGCGTCGTCGACGATGTTCACGCTGGAACGGATGGAGTCGGTGGTGAGGTCGCGCAACGACAGGTGCAGCACCAGCGTCCCCGGTCGGCAGTGCTCGGTGCCCAGGTGCGGGGCGCTCGCCGTCGTCGCCAGGCAGACGAGTCGGTGGCGGGCCAGGGCGTCGGCCGCGCTCGGCGCCACGTCGACAGTCAACGTCGGCCAGACCGAGAGCGCCTCGGCGGCGAACGACCGCGCCCGTTCGGCGCTCAGGTCGTACAACGTCACGGTGTCCAGCGCCGGTAGTACGGCCCGCAGATACCTCAGCACCTCGAAGCCGATCGGGCCGCAGCCGACGAGGGTCACCGCGGTTTCCGGGCGGGACGAGGAGAGGGTCGCCGCCGCCAGAGCGGCGCTCGCGGCCGTCCGTCCGGCCGAGATCGCCGACGCTTCGAGGACCGCCTCCGGCACCCCGGTGTGCACCGAGTTCAGGATCATCACGGCCGATGCCCGGTGCATCCCCCGGCCCAGGTTGCCGGGGAAGGACGACACCCACTTCACCCCGCAGGTCGGCGTCGCACCACCCAGGAAGGCCGGTAGCGCGATGATCCGTTCGCGCTCCCCGTCCGGGAAGCGGAGGAAGACCGACTGCGGTACCCGCGTGCGGCCCTGAGCGTGCGACCGGTACGCCGCGTCCACCGCGGACACCACCTCGTGCTCGGCCCCGTCGAGGACGGCGCGGACCTCACCCGCCCCGAGGATCAACATGGCGCCACCTGCACGTCGGGCTTGTTCCACAGATGCGCCACGTCACCGAAGTACGTCATGACCCAGTCGTCGTCGTAGATGGTGTCCAGGTACCGTTCGCCGCCGTCGGGGAAGACCATCGCGCAGGTGGCCCCGGGCCTGATCTGGTCGCGCATCTGCTCCAGACCGGCCACCACGGCGCCCGACGAGCCACCGACGAGGATCGCCTCGCGGGCGGCCAGTCGACGGCAGGCCGCGATCGCGTCCACGTCGTCGACCCGGACCACGACGTCGGCCAGGTCGCTGCCGTACAGCTTCGGACGCACCGATGCGCCGTGGCCGGGAAGCATCCGCCACCCGACCGCCGGACCGAAGATCGCACTGCCCGACGCGTCCACCGCCACGAGGGTCACCGGCAACTGGTGCGTCCTGATGTACTCGGCGCACCCCCGCAGGGTGCCGCAGGAACTCGTGGCGCAGAACAGGTAGTCGACCTCGGGCAGGGCCGCCACGATCTCCCGTACGGTCGTGTGGTGTGCCCGCGGGTTGAGCGGGTTCGAGTACTGGTCCGGGCAGTACGCGTCGTCGATCGTCGCGACGAGTTCCCGGACCCGCCGGATGCGGACGGGCAGGTATTCACCGGTGGCCGGGTCGACGTCGGTGACCACCTCGACCTGCGCGCCGAGGGCACGCATGACGTCGATGTTGTGCCGGTTGGTACGCGGGTCGACCACGCAGATGAAGCGGATGCCGTAATATCCGCAGACCTGCGCGAGCCCGATTCCGAGATTGCCGGAGCTGGATTCGACCACCACCGACCGTCCGGGTACGAGTCGCCCGTCGCGGATGCGCTCTCGCAGCATCTCCAGCGCCGAGCGGTCCTTGATGCTGCCGCCGGGGTTGTGCGATTCCAATTTGGCGAACATCCGGAACGGACTACGTGGGTCGAGCTTCACCAGCTCGACGATCGGTGTCGCGCCGATTGTCGCCAGCACTCCTGACCCCGGGGGTGTCTGTTCGGTCATAGAGCCGCTCCTCGAATTGCATCCGCTCCGCGATGCGCCTGCCATGAGACTCCTCCGCACCACCGAGACAGTGCAGGGAAGAACGTGCAGACTCACCGGTTGACGCCGGCAGCAGTTCTGCCGGAGGTTCTTCTGTCGTCCTGGTACTGCCGTTGCCCGCGCTGCCGTTTCCACCGGACACGATCGCCACCGCGCGGCCGGGGGATCCGCGCAGTGCGCCGGCCAGCGCCACCGCACCGCTCGGCTCCGCGCTGACACCGGCGCGGCGAAGGATCCCCAGGGCGTGGGTGATCGCGTCGTCGGTCACGCCGATCAGATCGTCGACCCGGTGCCTGATGATCGGCCAGGGAACCGTGCCGGGTCGTTGCCCCCGCAGGCCGTCGGCGATCGTCAGGGACGGTGGCACCTCCGTCGGCGCACCCCGGGCGACCGAGACGGCGTACCGGCGGGCGGACATCGGCTCCACCCCGACGACCCGCACCGGCCGGGACAGCGCCGACGCGGCCAGGCAGACGCCGGCCAGCAGGCCACCGCCGCCGGTCGGTACGAAGATCGTCGACAGGCCCGGCACCTGCTCGAACACCTCGAGCCCGACGGTGCCGGCCCCGGCCACCACCAGCTCGTGGTCGGAGGACGGCACGAGGACCGCACCCGTCGCCGCGGCGATGTCCTCGGCCCGGCGGTCCCGCTCGACCACCCCGCCTGCCACCTGCACCACACCGGCGCCGAGCGCACTGATCGCCTGTGCCTTGCCGTCGCTGGCGCCGGCGGCCATCACGATGGTCACCCTGATGCCCAGGGCGGCACCGAGCATGGCGACGGCGATGCCGTGGTTACCTGACGAACCGGCCACCACCTCGCCCGCGTACCGCGCGAGCATGGCGTTCGCCGCGCCCCGGACCTTGAACGATCCGCCGCGCTGGCGGTGCTCGGCCTTGAGCAGCACCCGCGAGTTCAGGGCCAGCACCGGAGTGCGATCCACCAGGCCCGTGATCCGTGCGGCAGCCGTCCGGACGTCCGCGAGGGTGGGCCCGATGCCCGTCGTCCTCACGGTCGGTCCGCGGTGATCGCCCGACGGTCGGTCTTGCCACTGACGGTGGTGGGCACGCGGACGATCCGGGCGAACCGGCGCGGGATCATGTGGGGTGGCAACGTCAGCGCGAGATGTGCGCGCAGAGCCGAGTCCGTCACCTCCGCCGACGCGCCGGCGACGTGCGCGACGAGGAAGACCCGGCCGTCGACGTCGGTCTCCGCGGAGACCTCCGCGCCGGCGACGGCAGGGTGTGCCAGCAGCGCGCCCTCGATCTCCGCCGGGTCGATCCGGTAGCCACGGACCTTGAGCTGCCGGTCGGTGCGTCCGAGGTACACGAGGTCGCCGTCGGGTGACCGGCGTGCCAGGTCACCGGTGCGGTACATGCGGGTTCCGGGCGCCCCGTGGGGGTCCGGCACGAACCGGGCCGCGGTCAACGCCGGCCGTCCGCCGTACCCGCGCGCGACACCGCAGCCACCGATGCACACCTCGCCGACGCCACCGTCGGGCACGGTGCGCAGACCGTCGTCGAGCAGGCGCACGCTGACGCCGTCGATAGGTGTCCCGATCAGGTCGACAGTGGTGTCGGGGACCGGTGGCACGTCGAAGCGGGTCGCGGTCATCGTGGTCTCGGTCGGACCGTACTGGTTGATCATCCGCCCCCGCACGGTGTCCCGGCCGCCGGCGATGAGGAACGGGCGCAGCGACTCACCGCTGGACACGGTCAACCGCAGATCGGGCAGACCGCTGCGCCGCAGCGACGTCAGGAACGTCGGGGTGGCCGAGAGGATCGTGTTCACCCCCCACTCCCGGACGGCCTCGACGAACTCACCTGTCCGCAGCAGGGTGGCGCGGGGTACCAGGACCACCTGCCCGCCGGCGACGAGCGGGGCGAACGTGTCGCGGATCGAGGCGTCGTACCCGAACGGCGCGAGCTGCAGCACCACGGTGTCCGGACCGAGTCCGTAGTCGGCGACGACGAACCGCAGGTAGTTGGTGACGCCGCGGTGCTCCAGCATTACCGCGTTCGGCGGTCCGGACGAGCCGGAGGTGTGACTCACGTAGGCGAGCGAACGGGGCGACAGCGGTGGCAGGGTCGCCGGCACGTCGGGCGCGTCGACGAGCACTGTCGGGCCGTCGACGGGGAGGACGGGCTGACCGGCCCGGGACGGTGTGGTGACCAGGATCCGGGCCTGGGCCGTGCGGACCATGGCCGCCAGACGGTTGTCGGGTAGCTCGGCGTTGAGGGTGAGGAAGGCGCCGCCGGCCCGGAGTACGGCCGCCATCGCGATCACGGCCTCCGGGCCCCGGTCGACCAGGACCGCGCAGACCTGCTCCGGACCGACGCCGCGGGCCACCAGCGCGCGGGCGAGCCGGTCGGTCCGGGCGACGAGGTCCGCGTAGCAGACGACGGTCTCCGGGGTGACTATCGCCGGCGCGTCGGGCCGGGTCGCGGCGTGGGTGGAGATGTCGTCGAGAAAGGTGGTCACAGCCCCGCTCCGCCGCTCGGCAGGTCGGCGGCGCACCACTCCAGGACCGCCCGGGCGCTGTGGTATTTGTTCTCGGCCTGGGTGAAGGCGATGCTCACGGGTCCGTCGAGCACCGCCGCGGTCACCTCCTCGCCCCGGTGTGCCGGCAGGTCGTGCATGAACACCGCGTCCGGGACGGCGGCCAGCAACGCCTCGTCGACCTGGAACGGGGCGAATGCCGTACGCCAGTCGGGCGTCGGCTTCGTCGATCCCGTGGTCTGCCAACGGGTGGTGTAGACGACGTCGACAGGTGGCAGGGCGGACAGGTCGTGCCGTTGTTCGACCCGCGCACCGCTGTGCCGGGCGGAGGCCGCCGCCTGGTCGAGGTACCGCTGCCCGACGCCGTACCCCGGTGGGGTACGCAGGTGCAGCTCGGTGCCGGGGTACCGGGACAGCGCGAGCGTCAGCGCGGAGGCGGTGTTGTTCCCCTCCCCCACGTACAGCACCCGTACGCCCTCCACCCGACCGAAGTGCCTGACGATCGTGGTGAGATCGGCGAGGGCCTGCGTCGGGTGTTCGACAGCGCTCATCGCGTTGACCACCGACATCTGCTTCTGGGCGGCGTACGCCCGCAGCTCGGCCTCCGGCCCGGCGGTACGGGCCACCAGGACGTCGAGCATGCCGGACAGCACCGTCCCGGTGTCCTCGACGGACTCGCCGGTGTTCAACTGGAGGTCGTCGGGGCCGTAGGTGACCAGTCCGGCGCCCAGCCGCAGCGCACCGGCGGAGAACGCGGTCCGGGTACGGGTGGACGTCCTGCGGAACAGCACGCCGACGACCCGCCCGGACAGCGGTCGGTCCGCTCCCACGGCACCACGCGAGTACTCGGCGCCACGCTGGACGATCCAGCGCAGCTGGTCGTCGGAGAGGTCGTCAATAGAGATCAGGTGGCGTCGCTCGGCCATGTCGAGCCCCCTTCCAGTTGGCGATCCGCCGTGACCAGAGCCTGCGCGACGCAGGGAACCACCGAACAGGGACGCGACCGCACGACGCCTCTGCGCGTTCGTCTCTATGGACGGTGCGGGTGGGCCCGGCAGGATCGGGCCCACCTACTCGGATCACCCGACCAGCAGGAGGGGCCATGACTGACGACGGTGTCTACCGCGTCGTACGCAACGACGAGGAGCAGTACTCGATCTGGTGGGCCGACCGGGAGCTGCCGCCCGGCTGGACCGCCGAAGGGACGTCCGGGTCGAAGCAGGAGTGCCTGGACCACATCGCAGAGGTGTGGTCGGACATGCGGCCGCGCAGCCTGCGTGAGCAGATGGCCCAGGCCTGAGGGACTGAAGAGGCCGTGGTGGACGGGCAGGTCCAACTCCGAGGAGACATCATGATCGCCCCGACAATCGAGTCCGAGGTCCGTAGTTACTGCCGGAGCTGGCCCGTCGTGTTCGACCACGGGCGGGGCAGCCGGCTCTTCGCCCGCGACGGCCGCGGCTACCTCGACTTCTTCGCCGGTGCCGGCGCCCTCAACTACGGCCACAACCACCCGGTACTCAAGCGGGCCCTGCTGGACTACCTCGCGCGGGACGGGGTCACCCACAGTCTCGACATGTTGACCGCCGCGAAGCAGGACTTCCTCACCGAGTTCGCCTCGCGGGTACTCGGCCCGCGCCGCCTGGACTACCGCGTGCAGTTCCCCGGGCCCACCGGGGCCAACAGCGTCGAGGCCGCGCTCAAACTCGCCCGCAAGGTGACCGGACGCCACACCGTCGTCGCCTTCACCCGCGCCTTCCACGGCATGTCGCTCGGCTCACTGGCCGTCACCGGAAACGCCACCGCACGCGCCGGCGCCGGGGTCCCGCTCGGACACACCTGGCGCATCCCGTACGACGGCTTCGCCGAAGGCCGGGTGTCCGGGCTCACCCTGCTCGACACCATGCTCGCCGACAGCAGCAGCGGAATGGACCTCCCGGCCGCTGTCATCGTGGAAACCGTGCAGGGTGAAGGCGGCGTCAACCCGGCCCGCGCGACCTGGCTCGCCGACCTCGCCGAAATGTGCCGCCGCCGCGACATACTGCTGATCGTCGACGACATCCAGATGGGCTGCGGCCGCACCGGCCCGTTCTTCAGCTTCGAACACGCCGGGATCACCCCCGACATCGTCTGCCTCTCCAAGTCCATAAGCGGATACGGCCTGCCGATGTCCCTCACTCTCTTCCGCACCGAACTCGACGTGTGGCAACCCGGCGAACACAACGGAACATTCCGCGGCAACAACCCCGCCTTCGTCACGGCGACCGCCGCACTGAGGGAGTTCTGGACCGACAGCAAACTGGAGAAGCAGACAGCGGAACGGGACATCCTGTTCGAGGAGCAGCTGGCGGAACTCGCCGGTCGGTATCCGGCGCAGATGGCGGCGTCACGGGGTCGGGGCCTGGTGTGGGGTCTGGCCTTCCGGGAGCCGAGCACGGCCGGTCGGGTCGCCCGGGAGGCGTTCTCCCGTGGGCTGCTGGTGGAGACGTCCGGCTCGGTCGACGAGGTGGTGAAGCTCATGCCGCCCCTGACGTCGACGGACGAGGAGTTGTCCGAGGGCCTCGGCATCCTGGGGGAAGCGGTGGCGGCAGCGGTCGGCGGCTGAACGACGTCGGCACCACGCCGGGAACCGGCCGACCGCCCCCGCGACCTGTCCACCCACGACCGGGCACCGTCCCCCTCACCGCACCTGGGCAACCGTGGCCTCCGGGCCGCGGTCCTCCTCGTGGTCCGGCTCCGGCATCGGGTCGTTCTTCCTGCCACCGGCAGGCAGGCTGAGCAGCAGCAGCACCGCCCCGAGGAGGGTGACGAGCGCGATCCAGGCCGCACCGACGTGCATGGCATGGATGAACGCGTCATCGGCGGCCTGCGCCAGAGCGGGCCGGTGGATGACGGTGGCGACGTGGCGAGCCTGTTCGGCGGAGACTCGCGCCTGATCCTGCACCGGGGCCGGCACTCCCCCCAGCGAGGGTTCGATCGCACGTCGGTAGACGATCGACATGATCGTGCCGCCGACGGCGATGCCGATCACACTTCCGGTCTGTCGGACGGTGTTGGTGACGGCAGATCCGGCCCCGGCCTGCGCCAACGACAGGTTGCTGAGCAACGCGGCCGTGACCGGGCCGATCACCATGCCGATCGACAGACCCTGGATCAGCAACAGGACCTCGATCGAGACGAGTGAGGTCTGTAGTCCGAGGAACCCGTACCCGGCCATGGTCAACGCGGCTACGGTCATCGCCGGCACGGTGACGACCCGTAGCGGCAGGTGGCGGCTCAGGCGCGAGCCGAGAGGCGCCCCCGCGAGCGCGCCGAGTGCGGTCGGGACATTGGCCAAGCCGGCCTCCATCGGCGAGAATCCGAGCGCACCCTGCAGGTAGAACGCGTTGTAGAAGGTGATGGCGGCCACCGCGAAGAGCAGCAGTGCCAGCGCCACGTTGCCGCCACCGAAGGTGGGCTGCATGAGCAGCCGCGGATCGAAGCTGGGCACCTTGACGTGCAGCTCGACGAGCACGAAGACGGCGAGCAGGGCCAGACCGACGACGACCGGCGCCCAGACGCCGGTACGACTCCAGTCGTCGACCTGCCCCGCCCGGATCAGCCCGTAGGACAACGCCACGAGGCCGCTGATCGACAGCAGCATTCCCGCGGGATCCAGTGGCCGCAGAGTGGGGCTGCGGAAATTCGGGACCAGCACGGCGAGCCCGACCAACGCCGCGACGGCGACCGGGACGTTGATCAGGAAGACCGAGCCCCACCAGAAATGATCGAGCAGGAACCCCGCCAGCACCGGACCGGCAGCCATTCCGACGCCGGCCGACGTCGAGAAGATGCCGATCGCGGCGGCCCGCGCCGGGCCACTGAAGGTCCACATGAGGATGGCCAGGTTGGCGGGCGTGATCAGCGCGCTGCCCACCCCCATCGCCGATCGGGCGGCGATCAGTTGGCCGGCGTCGCTCGCGTACGCCGCCCACAGCGACGACCCGGCGAAGATCACCAGCCCACTGGAGAACACGGTCCGGTGACCGAACCGGTCGCCCAATGCCCCGGCGGTGAACATCAACGTGGCGAAGGCCAGCGTGTATGCACCGGTCGCCCATTGCAACTGACCGGGGTCGGCCCCCAGTCCGCGGACCGGATCGGCAAGGGTCTCCAGCGTGGTGCTCAGGACGGTATTGTCCAGCCAAATCAGCAGTGAACACACCATGAGAACGGCAAGGATCAACTGCTGCCTGGCCTTCGGCAACGTGTGAGGCGCGGTCATGAATACCTTCGGATATTGGTCGGCAAGGGCCTGAACGGCAGGACTATAAGCAAGGTCCACGTCACTGTCAAGCTTGGCTTCTCTTTTCAGGAACTGTGGCGCCCGAACGGGTGGCGCGCTTTGCCAGGCTTGCGGAATTAATATTTTTGTGGCTCTGGCAGCTTTGCGAGTCGGAGGATCCCATGATTCCCCGAGGGTTGCGACCGGGCGGATTTCATGCCTTCGGCCAGCTACCACACCGGCTCCTTGCGACCCCGTGGCCGTGCTGACTTCGCAGATGACGGTGGGGGTGGTCGCTTCGGGCGGACAATGGGCGCGCAGCCCCGCCGCCACCCGAGAGCATTTTGGCTGTGACCAGCGCCACCGCGCGGTCCGGATGGCGTCCACGCCACACCCAAGGCCGCACGCTGGTCGCCCTGTTCGCATCAGGTCCAATGATGATCATGAATTGCTCCCGCTACTTCGTTCCGGGGTGGACGGTCCCCGCAAACTCGTGCCATGCTCGTCTATGGGTTCGGGCCCTTCGAGATTAAGACGCGAAAATCGGGGGATCACTGACATGGGTGGCGTGGACGACAGGGTGAAGTGGCGAGCGGGTTCACGCAGTGAAGATCGCGGATCCCTCACCCCGCAGGGCGACTACCTGTTGCCCGATCCACGTGACCGCCGGTTCCTGCAGGTCGGGCGATCGCCGTTGCGGACCGCGATCGCGATGGCGACCGGCAGCACCGACACCAACCTCCACATCGTGCTGATGATCCAGGATCACATCCGTCGATACAGCATCGAGGGGATGTTCCGCTCACTCGACATCCCCTTGACCGCGCAGTTCATCACGGACATCGAAGGCCTCTCGACATTCCGCGACGGGCAGCTCGTCATTTTTTCCAGCAATTCCTTGAACCAGGTGCCTGACGAGATCGCCGAGCAGCTGCGCATCCACCACATGAGGGTGTTGATCCTGTTGGACTCGGAGGACATCGTCGACCAGTGGTGGGTCGACCACGCGAACGGCTTCCTGGACTGGGCGGATCTCCGGCCCGAGACCCTCCGCGAGGCGATCGTCGACGTGGAGGCCGGCCGGTTCCACGTGTCCGCGGCCCTGGTTCGCAGATCCGTGACGACACCCGACCAGGCCGGTGACGACACCACCTCGAAGCGCGCGCCGACGGTCGCCCTGACCGCACGGGAACGCCAGGTACTCTGCCTCATTGCCGAGGGGCAGAGCAATCGACAGGTCGCCCGGTCGCTGAGGATCTCCGAACACGGCGTCAAACGCACGGTCGGCATCATCCTGGCCAAGTTGAACTGCCCGAACCGAACCCTCGCGGTTGTCCGGGCCCTGGATCTGGGGCTCCTCGTGGTGTGAGGTGCCGACCGCTCGATGACGTGCCGTCCGTCGGCACGGCTGCATGAGGCTCCCTTCCGGACACCCGGTGGACAGATCAACGACCGCCGAGTGAACCGAGCCAGCGCCGGAGGTGCGCGGCGGTCTCTGCCGCCTTCTCCTCGATGATCGAGAAGTGATTCGCCTCGACCCACCGGACCGGCCCACGGTGTTGCCAGTCAGGGACGGGGTCGACGTCGCCGAAGCTGCCCAGCGTCACGGTGGCCCGCAGATTCAGCGTCGGTGCGGCGATCGACTCGGCCTTCCGCTCGGGATACATCCGCACGTAACCGCCCATGGCGACCAGGCCGTGGTCGTCGACGGGGGTCAGGGCGTTGTCCCGGGACAGGATCTGCCCCAGCGCGTCGGTGAGCACCAGACGGTTGAGTTCGTGGTCCTCCGGGGAGTACGTGTCGATCATGGCGACGCCCGTGACTTCGCCGCCGTCGTCCTCGATCCGCCGGGCGACCGCGTGGGCGAGCGCACCGCCGATCGAATAGCCGACGAGCGCCACCGGGCCCCGCTCGAGTTCCGACGCTACGGTCGCGGCGAGGCTCTCGATCGCTGCGGCCCAGGTGGCTGGCAGGTCGTCGCCCGGGCGAGTGCCGGGCAGCCGTAACGCACCGACCTGCCGCTCGCCACCCAACTCGCGGGCGAGCCGGGCGAACTGGTGCGGACCCGATCCCGCCAGGAACGAGGGGAGGCAGATCAGCGTCGGCGCCGCGGCACCGCGCGCCAGCAACTGCACAGCCGGGTGCCGCGCGGCGGCCTCGGCGGCGGGATAGGTGGTCATCAGATCGGAGCCCGCGACCAGCAGGGGCATCGCCCCTGCCAACTCACCGCGTCGGTGCGCCGCCGACACCAGGCCGGTGATCGTCCCGCGCACGCCGGCCGGCGCCTGCTCCACCACGCCGACGCCGGATTCCTCGAGCCGCGATCGCACCAGCTTCGCCACGTCGGCGGCGGTCGCATGGTCGAAGACCAGCGTCGACGGGAACGACAGCCCGGTCAGCTGTGCGAGCCGGTTGCGGAACTCGACGGCACCGAGGGAGTCGAAACCGAGCTCGGCGAACGGCGCGTCGGCGCCGATCGCGTCGCCGGACACGTGGCCGAGCACGGCCGCGGCGACGTCGCGCACCTCGCGCAGGATCACACGGTCGCGGTCGGCGTCGGGCAGCGCGGCCCACCGCCGCGCCAGGCCCACCCCGGTAGGGGCAGCGGCCGGGGGGACCCGGACCATGCCACGCAGTACCGCGGGCAGTGTGCCGCCGCGTGCCAGGGCGGTCAGCGCCGGCATGTCCAGCAGTGCCGTCACCGGGGTCGCCCGATCGGTCGCGAGTGCGTCGTCGAACAGCGCCATCCCGGCCTCCGGGTCGATCGGGATCAGGCCCAGCCTGGTCCGGATCTGGCGGGCGTGCTGCTCCGCGCCGTCCCCGCCGATCACCCCCGCCATGCCGACGGTCCACAGTCCCCAGGCCAGTGAGTGCGCGGGCAGGCCGGCACCGCGCCGCACACGTGCCAGCGCGTCCAGCACGCTGTTCGCGGCGGCGTAGTTGCCCTGTCCCTGTCCACCAAGCAACGGCGCGGCGGACGAGAACAGCACGAACGCCGACAGATGCAGGTCACGGGTCAGCTCGTGCAGGTGCAGTGCCGCGTCTACCTTCGGTGCCAGCACCCGGGTCGTCTGTGCGGCGGTGAGGGTGTCGAGCGTGCCGTCGTCCAGGACACCCGCCGCATGGATGACGGCGGTCAGCGGGGCGTCGACGTCGATCCCGGCCAGCAGGGCCTGGACCGCGGTGCGTTCGGTGACGTCGCACGCCACGACCCGGACCCGGGCGCCGAGTCCGGTCAGCTCCGCGACCAGATCGGCGGCACCGTCAGCGGCGGCACCGCGCCGCGATGCCAGCAGCAGCCGCCGTACGCCGTACGCGGCGACCAGGTGTCGGGCGACGATCGCACCGATCCCGCCGGTGCCGCCGGTGACGAGCACCGTGCCGTGGCCGAACGACTGTGGCATGAGCGGTGCGGCGGCGGGCAGCGGCTGCAGGCGCGGTGCCAGGAGCCGACCCTCACGAACGGCCAGGTGGGGTTCGTCCCGGGCCACGGCCTCGGCGAGCGACCTGATCGGCAGGGTGTCACCGTCGTGGTCGACGAGCAGGAACCGGCCCGGATGTTCGGACTGTGCGCTACGCACCAGGCCCGCCACGGCGGCTCCGACCAGATCGGGTTCCTCGCCGGGCAGTCCGGCGGCCGTGCGCGTCACGATCGCGAGTCGGCCGGGGTGTTCGGCGGCTGTCCATTCCTGCAACAGCGCGAGCGCCGTCAGCACGGCGGCGTGTATGTCCGCCGCGCCGGCACCGGTTCCGCGGGGCACCGGCCACACCACCGTGTCGGGAACATCCTGCAGCACGGCGAGGTCGGCGAGGTCGGCGCAGCAGGTCGGGGGTTCCGGGGCCGCGACGGCCGCCGGGTCGCCGAGCACCACGACGCGCCCGGCGTCCGCCTCGGCGACGGCGGGCACGGCGACCCACTCGAGGTCGAACAACGGTGCCGCACCGCGCAGCCGGGCCAACGCCTGCTGTGCGAGTGGGCGGGCCCGCACCGACTCCATGCTCAGCACGAGGGCACCGGTCGCGTCGACCGCGTCCACGCGCACGGCGTCCGGTGCGACGCGGGCGACGCGGACACGCAAGGCACCGACGCCGGACTGTGCCAGCTGGACACCGTGGAAGACGAACGGCAGTGGCACCCGGCCGTCGGACCCGCTCTCGGCGAGCTGGCCGACAGCGGCATGGAACACCGCGTCGAGCAGCGCCGGATGCAGTCCGAAGGCGGTGGCCCGCGCTGCGGTGGCGGTGTCGAGCGCCAGGTCGGCGAACACCTCCTCGCCACGCGACCACGCGGCACGGACACCCTGGAACACCGGGCCGTACCCGAGGCCGAGGTCGCCGAGTGCGCGGTACACCTGCTGCCCGTCGACCGGATCGCCGGCGATCGGAGGCCACGGCTGGCACCAGTCCGGTGCGGCGGTCGGCGCGGCGGGCGTGAGCAGGCCCTGGGCGTGCAGCACCCAGGCGTCGGCGGTGCGGACGTGGACGGCCACGGTCCGCTGCCCACCGGCGTCGGGTCGGCCCACCGCGAGCTGAACATCGGCGGCACCGTCGGCCGTGAGGACCAGCGGCGCCGCGAGTTCCAGCTCCGCCAGGCGCGGCACGCCGAGCCGGGCACCGGCGGCCAGAGCCAGCTCCACGAATCCGCTACCGGGCATCAGGACGGTGCCGAAGACGGTGTGGTCGGCGAGCCAGGGGTGCGTGCGCAGCGAGAGCCTGCCGGTGAACAGCCACTCGTCCCTGCCGGCGAGCTGCACCCGGGCGTGCAGCAGCGGGTGGTCGACGGAGTCGGCACCGGCGAGCGGCGCGGCGGCCTCAGCGGGGAGCAGCCAGAATCGTTCGTGCTGGAAGGGATAGGTGGGCAACGTGATCCGGGTCTGCGGTCGAGCTCCGAAGTAGGCCGCCCACCGCACCGGCCGGCCTGCGCAGTGCGCGGTTGCCAGCGCGGTGACGAACTGCTCGGGTTCGGCGACCGTACGACGGGATCCAGCGACCACCGATGCGCGCGCTGCGGGGTCCGCCGCCACAGTGGCTCGGGTCATGGCCGTCAGTACCGCGTCCGGCCCCAGCTCGACGAACAGACGCACACCCGAATCGAGTAGTGACCGCACCGCCGGGGCGAAACGCACCGTCTCGCGCACCTGCCGTACCCAGTACTCGGGCGTACCCACCGACCCGCCGGCGAATTCACCGGAGACCGTGGAGCACAGGGGTATCCGTGGCTCGTGGTACGTCAGGTCCCCGGCCACCTGCGCGAACTCGGTCAGCATCGGCTCCATCAGGGCGGAGTGGAACGCGTGGCTCACCCGCAGTCTGCTGGTCCTGACGCCCTCGGCCACCAGCCTCGATTCGAGCGCCGATACCGCCTCGGTGTCTCCGGAGAAGACCACCGCATCGGGAGCGTTCACCGCGGCCAGCGAGACCGTCGCGACCGCCGGCCCGGCGTCGCCCACCGCCAGCAGTTCCACGGCCCGCTCCTGCGGTACCGCGGCGGCCAGCATGCTCCCGCCTGTCGGCAGCGCCCCCATCAATCGACCTCGGGCCGCGACGAGCCGGCACGCGTCCGGCAACGACCAGACACCTGCCACATACGCCGCGGCGAGCTCGCCGATCGAATGCCCGGCCACCGCATCCGGTCGGACGCCGAACGACTCGACGAGGCGGCACATCGCCACCTCGAACGCGAACAACGCGGGCTGGGTGTACTCGGTGCGGTCCAGCGGATTCTCGATCGTCTCGGCGAACATCACCTCCCGCAGCGGCTGCCCCAGGTGTGCTCCGAATTCCGCGCACACCTCGTCGAGCGCGGCGGCGAAGACCGGGAACGCCCGGTACAGCCCGGCACCCATCCCGATCCGCTGCGCGCCCTGGCCGGTGAACAGGAACGCCGTCGTGCCTGTCCGACCGGTGTCGTCGGTGACGCCCGGTCCGGGCTCGCCGGCTGCCAGGCGCGCCAGGGCCGCCAGCAGCGTCTCCCGGTCCGAACCCACGACGGCGGCGCGCTGCTCGAGCCGCGCGCGGTGCAGCGCCAGGGTCGCCGCGACATCGGCCAGGTCACACTCCGGACTGTCGCACAGCGCGTCGTACAGCTGACGTGCCCGGGCCCGCAGCGCGGCTGTCGTCCGCGCGGACAGCAACAACGGCACGACCGCCGGACGCGGTAGATCGACCGGCCGCGGGACCGCCGGTGCTTCTTCGAGGATCACGTGTGCGTTGGTCCCGCTGATCCCGAACGACGACACCCCCGCCCGGCGCGGACGCTTCCCGGCCGGCCACGGCTCGACCTCGGTCAGGATCCGTACCGCGCCCGCCGACCACTGGACGTGCGGCGACGGCGCGTCGACATGCAGGGTGGGCGGCAACAGCTCGTGCCGCAACGCCTGCACCATCTTGATCACACCGCCGACACCGGCAGCCGCCTGCGTGTGCCCGATGTTCGACTTCAACGACCCGATCCGCAGCGGCTCGACGCGGTCCTGTCCGTAGGCGTTGATCAGTGCCTGCGCCTCGATCGGGTCACCCAGCGTGGTACCGGTGCCGTGCGCCTCCACCGCGTCCACCTCGGCCGCGCTCACCCCGGCGTTGACAAGTGCCTGCGCGATCACCCGCTCCTGGGACGGGCCGTTCGGCGCGGTCAAGCCGTTGCTGGCGCCGTCCTGGTTGATGGCGCTACCGCGGATCACGGCCAGCACCGGACGCCCGGCACGCTCCGCGTCGGACAACCGCTGGAGGGCGAGCACGCCGACGCCCTCGGACCACGAGACACCGTCCGCGGCACTCGCGAACGCCTTGCAGCGCCCGTCCGGTGACAGCGCCCGCTGCCGGGAGAACTCCACGAACAGCAGCGGGGTCGACATGACCGTCACCCCACCGACCAGGACCAGCGAGGTCTCCCCGGCACGCAGCGCCTGCACCGCCAGGTGCACGGCCACCAGCGACGACGAACATGCCGTGTCCACCGTCACCGCGGGTCCCTCCAGACCGAGGGCGTAGGACACCCGGCCGGAGACGACGCTGCCGGCCGACCCGGTCGCCAGGTAGCCTTCCGCGGCACCGTCGGCGGCCGCGCGCGCCACGTAGCCGTAGTCCTGGTACATGACGCCCGCGTACACCCCGGTGTCGCTGCCCCGCAGCGCGGTCGGATCGATGCCGGCATCCTCGATCGCTTCCCAGGACGCCTCCAGCAGCAACCGCTGCTGCGGGTCCATCGCCGCTGCCTCACGGGGCCCGATGCCGAAGAAGGCGGCATCGAAATCACCTGCGGCACGCAGGAATCCGCCCTCCCGGGTGTAGATCCTGCCAGGCTTGCCGGGGTCGCTGTCGTACAGGTGGTCGAGGTCCCAGCCGCGGTCACCGGGGATCGGGGTGATCGCGTCCACGCGTCCGGCGACCAGTTCCCACAGCTGGTCAGGATTCCCGACGTCGCCGGGATACCGGCAGCTCATGCCGACTATCGCGATCGGTTCGTCGGCCCTGGCCCTGGCCCTGGTCGAGGTGGGACGCGGTCGCGTCGGCGTCGAACCGTCGATCCGGGTACGCAGGAAACCCGCCACGGCGGCGGGGGTCGGATAGTCGAACACCAGCGTGGACGGAAGCTGAACACCGGTGGTTGCGGTCACCCGGTTGCGGAACTCGACTCCGCCGAGCGAGTCGAGGCCCAGCTCTGCGAACGGGGTCTCGGGCTCGATGGCGTCGGCCGACTCGTGGCCGAGGACGGCGGCGGCGATCGCGCGGACCTCGTGGCGGACCAGCGCCTCCCACTGGTCGGCGGGGGCGTCGAGCAACCGCTGGCGCAACGGGCTGTCGGCGGTCCGGCGGCGCGCCGGTAGCTGGATCAGGCCACGCAGCACCGCGGGCAACGTGCCGAGTCGACCCAGCGCGGTGAGGGCGGAGGTATCGAGCAGCGCGGTCGTCACCATCGGTTCGTCGCTGGTCACCGCCTGGTCGAACATCTGCATGCCGGTGTCCGGCTCGATCGGGGACAGACCGAGACGCGTACGGATCCGACGCGCCAGGTGTTCGCCACCCGGGTCGTTCAATGCCTCGGCCATGCCGAGTCTCCACAGCCCCCACGCCAGCGAGTGCGCGGGCAGACCGGCACTGCGGCGCGTCCGGGCGAGGGCATCCACCGCCGCGTTCGCCGCCGCGTAGTTGCCCTGACCCTGCCCACCGAGCAGCGGCCCGGCGGAGGAGAACAGCACGAACGCCGACAGGTCCAGGTCGCGGGTGAGCTCGTGCAGATGCCAGGCCGCATCGACCTTCGGGGCGAGCACCCGGTCCACCTGCTCGGCGGTCAGGGTTTCGATGGTGCCGTCGTCGACCACGCCCGCGGTGTGTACGACAGCGGTCACCGGCTCGTGCACCGGTACCGATGCCAGCAGGGCCGCGACCGCGGCGCGGTCGCTGACGTCACACGCGGCGACGCGTACGTCGGCGCCCAGCCCGGTCAGCTCGGTGACCAGCGCCGTGGCGTCCGGCGCGGCGAGGCCACGGCGCGAGACGAGCAGCAGTCTGCGTACCCCGTGCCGGGTGACCAGGTGACGTGCGGTGACGGCGCCCAGCCCACCTGTGCCGCCGGTGATCAGGACCGTCCCGTCACCGAAGGGCCCGTCAGTCGATCCGCCGGTCGCGGTACGGATCAGCCGCGGTGCCAGGGTGACTCCGTCGCGGATCGCGAGCTGTGGTTCCTCCGTGGCGACCGCCACGGCGATCCACCGGCGCAGGTCCGCGAGGTCGTCGTCATCGAGGTCGACCTGCACGATGCGTCCAGGATGTTCCGACTGCGCACTGCGCACCAGGCCGCGGACGGCCGCCGCCGCGGGGTCCGGCGTCTCACCGGGCAGACCTGCGCCGTTGCGGGTCAGCACGACCAGCAACGACTCGGCGCAGCCCGGTTCGGCGAACCAGCCGCGCAGCACCACGAGGGCGTCGTGCACGGCGGCGCGGATGGTGGCGGGGACGTCGTCGCCGTCCGCTGTCGCCGTCTCGGGCGACCAGACGACGGCCGCGCCCGGGTGGCCCCCGCCTGCCGCGAACGCCGCGACGTCCCCGAACGTCCCGGCACCACCTGCGACAGGTCGACCCAGTGCGAGCAGGTGCCGGTCCGGCACCGCAGGTGCCGTCACCGGCGTCCAGTCGAGAGCGTAGAGCGGGCTGCGGGCGCCGGCGAGAGCGCGCGCGTCCGCGGGGCGGGCGAGCACGGCGTCGATCGACAGCACCGCGGCGCCGGTGGCGTCACAGGCGTCGATGCGCACCTTCCCGGGACCCGAACGGATGATGCGGGCGCGGACCCCGGTGACGCCGTGCCGGAACACCCGGACGCCGCCGAAGGAGAACGGAAGCGGCAGCCGGCCGTCGGGTAGACCGTCGGCGAGTCCGTCGATGGCAGCGTGGAAGATCGCATCCATCAGCGCCGGGTGCACCACGAAGCCCGCCGCCCGGCCCGCTGTCGTCTCGTCCAGCGTCACCTCGGCGAACATGTCGTCCCCACCGGCCCAGGCGGCGCGCACACCCTGGAAGGTCGGGCCGTAGCCGAATCCAAGGTCGGCGAGCCGGTCGTACAGCCGTGTGCCGTCGATCGACGTGCCGTCGGTCGGCGGCCAGTCCGGGTCGGTCCAGGCCGGCGGCACATCGTCGGCGGGGGCGAGGGTGCCGGTGGCGTGCAGCGTCCACTCCGGCTCGCCCGGGTCGGACCGCGCGGTGCCGGTGACGGTCCGCGAGTGGACAGACAGGCCCCGGCGACCGGTGTGGTCGGGCTCGGTCACCGAGACCTGCACGTCCACGGCAGTGGTGCCGTCGAACAGCAGCGGCGTCGCCAGGACGAGTTCGTCCACGACGGGTAGGTCCAGGTGGCGGCCCGCGGCACACGCGAGTTCCACGAACCCGGTGCCGGGCAGGAGCACCGCCCCGAAGGCCGTGTGGTCGGCGATCCACGGCTGACCGGTGGTGGAGAGCCTGCTACTGAAGAGCCATTCGTCGCGACCGGCAAGCGGCGCGCCGACGCGCAGCATCGGGTGGTCGAGCGCGGCGAGACCCGCGCGGCCCAGGTCACCTAGCGCGCCGTCGTCGGGCTGCACCCAGTAACGGCGATGCTGGAAAGCGTATCCAGGCAGGTCGAGGTGGTCGACCGGTCTTCCCGGTGACAGCGGCGTCCAGTCGACGGTGACGCCCGCGCAATGGGCGGCGGCGAGCAACCGCAGGAACTGGTCGGTCTCGTCGACGCCGCGTCGCGCCGCCGCCGCGACCAGCGAGCGGGACGCCACCTCGTCGATCAGCGTCTGGCGGGTCAGCGCCGACAGCACCGCGTCCGGACCCACCTCGACGAACCGGCGCACGCCGGCGTCGACGAGAGACTGCACCGCCGGGGCGAACCGCACGGCCTCGCGCACCTGCCGCACCCAGTACTGCGGCGTCAGCAGTTCGGGGCCCGCCGGCGCGCCGGACACCGTCGAGCACACGCCGATCCGTGGGGTCTGATACGTCACCGAGCTGGCGACCTGCTCGTACTCGGCAAGCATCGGCTCGACCAGTGCCGAGTGGAAGGCGTGACTGACCGTCAGTCGGTTCGTCTTCACCCCCTCGCCCGCCAGCCGGTCCGCCAGTGCGTCGATCGCCGCCGTCTCGCCCGAGAACACCGTCGCCACGGGCGCGTTCACGGCGGCCAGCGAGACCGTCCCCGCCGCGAGCAGTTCCCGCGCCCGCTCCTCGGGCACCGCGGCGGCGAGCATCGCTCCACCGGCCGGCAGCGCGCCCATCAGCCGACCCCGGGCGGCAACGAGCCGGCACGCGTCGGCCAGCGACCACACCTCGGCCACGTAGGCCGCAGCCAGCTCGCCGATCGAATGCCCGACCACCACGTCCGGGGTCACGCCGAACGACGCCAGGAGGCGGTACAGCGCCACCTCGAACGCGAACAACGCGGGTTGCGTGAATTCCGTCCGGTCGAGCGGGGGCATGCGCCCGGTCTCACCGCCACTGTTCCCGGCACCACCGGTCGCGCCGAACATGATCTCGCGGAGCGACACCCCCAGCAGGGCATCGAGTTCCGCGCACACCTCGTCGAGAGCGGCGGCGAACACCGGGAATGCCTCAGCCAACCCGGCGCCCATACCGACACGTTGCGCACCCTGACCGGTGAACAGGAAGGCCGTCTCGCCGGTGGTGACGGCACCCGACACCACCTGCGGGGAAGCCGTACCCGCCGCCAGGGCCGTGAGGCCGGCGAGCTGACCGGCCCGGTCGGCGCCGAGCACCGCGCCGCGCTGCTCCAGCTGGGCCCGCGCGACGGTCAGGGCGGCGGCGACATCGGCGTCGTCGACCTCGGGGTGGTCGGCGAGCCAGGCCAGCAGCCGGCTCGCCTGCGCCCGGAGGGCGGCCTCCGACCTGGCCGAGAGCAACCACGGTGCGCGCAGCGTCGGTAGAGCCGGCTCCGACTGTCGTACCACGGCATCCGGCCCGGTCACCGGGTCGACGGCACGCCCACGCGGCGCCTCTTCGATGATCACGTGAGCGTTGGTCCCGCTGATCCCGAACGACGACACACCTGTACGACGCGGACGGTCGGGCCGTGGCCACTGCCGAGCCCGGGTCAGCAGCCGCACCGTGCCGGCCGACCAGTCGACCTCGGGGGTCGGCTCGTCGACGTGCAACGTCGCGGGCATCACCCCCGCGCGCATCGCCATCACCATCTTGATCACACCCGCCACACCCGCCGCGGCCTGCGTGTGACCGATGTTCGACTTGACCGAACCCAACCACAACGGGTGGTCGTTCCGCCGGGCCTGGCCGTAGGTGGCCAGTAGCGCCTGCGCCTCGATCGGGTCACCCAACCGGGTACCCGTACCGTGCGCCTCCACCACGTCCACCTCCGCGGCGGACAACCGCGCGTTGGCCAGGGCAGCCCGGATCACCCGCTCCTGCGCGGGCCCGTTCGGCGCGGTCAGCTGGCTGCTCGCGCCGTCCTGGTTCACCGCGGAACCACGGATCACCGCCAACACCCGACGCCCACCACGCACCGCATCCGACAGCCGCTCCAACACCAGCACACCCACACCCTCGGCCCAACCCGTCCCGTCCGCCGACGACGAGAACGCCTTGCACCGCCCATCCGGCGACAACCCCCGCTGCCGGGAGAACTCCACGAACGTCCCGGGGGTCGCCATCACCGTCACCCCACCGGCGAGCGCCATCGCACACTCACCCTGACGCAACGACTGGGCAGCCAGATGAAGCGCGACCAACGAGGACGAACACGCCGTGTCGACAGTGACCGCCGGCCCCTCCAACCCGAAGGTGTAGGCCACCCGACCCGACGCGACGCTGCCCGCGCTCCCGGTGAGCAGATAGCCCTCGAAGCCCTCCGGCGCGCTGGGGAACCGGGAGCCGTAGTCGTCGTACATGACACCCACGTACACCCCGGTACGGGTGCCCCGCAGCGCGGTCGGATCGAGGCCCGCGTGTTCGAAGGCCTCCCACCCCGTCTCCAGCAGCAGCCGCTGCTGCGGATCCATCGCCGCCGCCTCGCGGGGGCTGATGCCGAAGAACTCGGCATCGAACCGGTCCGCGTCATACAGGAAACCACCCTCGCGGGCGTACGAGGTCCCTCGATGGTCGGGGTCGGGGTGGTAGAGCTCCTCCAGGTCCCAGCCACGGCCCTCGGGAAAGGCACCCACCGCGTCGCGTTCCGCGCTCAACAGCTCCCAGAGGTCTGCCGGAGAGGTGACATCGCCGGGCAGCCGGCATGCCATGCCCACGATCGCGATCGGCTCACCGGCGCGCTCCTCCAGCTCCTGGACCTGCTGACGGCTCTCTCTCAGCTCGACGGTGGCCCGCTTGAGGTAGTCACGCAGTTTCTGCTCGTTGTTCATGCCTGCCTGCCGAGTTCGTTGTCGAGTGCCGCGAAGAGGTCGTCGTCGGTGTCCAGTTCGACGGCCGGCAGGGTCGGCCCTCCGTCCACCATCCGGAGCAGCCTGCGCAGTTGCGCGGCGATCGTTCCTGCGAGGGCGACGCCGTCGGGCGTGTCCGGGGTGGCGATGACGGCCTCCAGGGCGTCCAGTGCTTTCTGGACGGGATCCTGCTGCTGGCCGATCAGGTGACCCCGCAGGTGTTCGGCCAGCGCTGCCGTGGTCGGGTGGTCGAAGACGAGCGTGCTGGGCAACCTCAGCCCGGTGGCGGTGTTGAGCCTGTTGCGGAGCTCGACGGCGGTGAGCGAGTCGAGGCCCAGGTCCATCAGACCGCGCCGGGCGTCGATCGTCAGTGGTGCCGGGTGGGCCAGCACGACGCCGACCTGCTCCTTGACGAAGGAGAGCAGCAGCGCCTCCTGCTCCGCCTCGCCCATCCCGGTGAGCCGTTGTGCCAGCGGGATCTCCACGGGCGTGGTGTGCCGGTCCGTTCGTCGCCCGGCACGCACCAGACCGCGGAACAGCTCAGGCAACGTGTCTCCGAGGGAGCGCAGCGCGGCAGGGTCGAGCGCCACCGGCGCGAGCACCGGTCGGGATCCGAGGTCACCGTCTGCCTGTGCCGTCCTGTCGGCGACCATGACCAGGTCGAGCGCCGCGAGTGCCTGGTCGGTCGGCATCGGTAGCACCCCGTTGCGCATCAACCTGGACCGATCGGCCTGTTCGAGCTCGTCGGCCATTCCGCCCTGCCACATCCCCCAGGCCAGGGACACTGCGGGCAGGTCGACGCCGCGACGGTACTCGGCCAGCGCGTCCAGGAAGGTGTTACCCGCGGCGTAGTTGGCCTGTCCTGCGTTGCCCACCAGGCCGGCGACGGAGGAGAAGAGGACGAAGTCCGTCAGCTCCAGTCGGGCGGTCAGCTCGTGCAGGTTCCAGGCCGCCTGCACCTTCGGCCGCAGGACCCGGGCGAGGCTCTCCGGGGTCATCGCCGCCACGGTGGAGTCCTCGACGACTCCGGCCGCGTGCACCACCGCGGCGAGCGGGTGTTCGTCCGGGATCGAGGCGAGCAGCTCGGCCAGCGCCCCACGGTCGGCCACGTCGCAGGCCGCCACCCGCACGTCGGCACCGAGCGCCGTCAACTCGGCCACGAGGTTCTCCGCGCCGCCCCGCCGGCTGGTGAGCAGCAGCCGGCGGGCGCCACGGTCCTCCACCAGGTGCCGGGCGACCAGGGCACCGAGCGCCCCGGTGCCACCGGTGACCAGCACCGTACGCTGCGGGTCGAACCGGCCGTCGGAGTCCGGGCGTCGGACCGGCTGCGGCACCCTCACCAACCTGGTCACGTAGGCGTGTCCCCCGCGCAGCTCGAGCTGTGGTCGCGGATCTGCCAGAGCCGCTGCGCGCAGTTCCTCGCTGGCCGGCAGGCCGTCGGTGATCACATGCTGGAATCGCCCCGGGTGTTCCGACTCGGCAGCCCGGATCAGCCCGGACAGCGCGCTGTGCGCCAGTTCCCCCGTGCTGATCACGGCGAGTCGTGTTCCGATCGGCCTGTCGGTGTCGAGCCACTGCTGCAACACCGCCAGCACCTCTCCCGTGACCTCGGCCGTCGCCTCCGGGGAGGCTGGACGTACCGGAAGGACGACCACGTCGGGAACGGCCACGCCGTCCGCGGTCAGGGCGGCGAGGTTCCGATGGCACCCGGCGTCGAGCCCCAGGTCGTCGGAGCCGAGAACCGCGATGCTCGTGGCACCCACGGTGGCGAGTTCCACCGCGGTGCGCTCCACCGCATACACGTCCGGATGGGGGTGGCCGGTCAGCGTGCCGGTCGGCAGCGCTCGTAGCGTCAGCGACTCGACGGTGGCTGCCAACGTTCCGGTGTCGTCGGCGATGCGCACCGCGACGGCTCCGCTCCCGCCGACCGAGAGCTTCACCCGCAGGGGGCCGGGCCGGATCACCGACAGCTGGACACCGCCGAAGGAGAAGGGCAGCCGGATCTCCGCCGACTCCTCCAGGAGCAGCGCATGCAACGAGGCATCGAACAGCGCCGGATGCAGGACGAATCCATCAGTGTCGACGTCTGCCCGTACCTCAGCGTAGAGGTCGTCACCCGACCGCCAGGCCGCCTGGAGTCCCTGAAAGGCCGGGCCGTACCCGTAGCCGTGGCCGGCGAGGCGGTCGTACAGGTCGTCGACCGGCTGTGGTTCGGCGTCGGCTGGAGGCCAGGACGCCAGCTCGGGGTCGGGATGCGGGCTGAGGGGAATGGCAGCGACCACGCTTCCGGTGGCATGCCGGCCCCAGACGTCGCCGTCCTGGTCTCCACGGGAGTGGATCGCCACCGGCCGACGGCCGTCCGCATCCGGGCTGCCGACGGTGATCTGCAGCCTGAGCGCCCCTGCGTCGGGAAGGACCAGGGGTTCCTGGAGGGTCAGCTCCTCCAGTCGCTCGCAACCGACCGCGGCTCCCGCATGCACGGCGAGCTCCACCAGGGCCGTCCCGGGGACCAGCAGGGTGTCGGCGACGGTGTGGTCGGCGAACCACGGGTGGCTACGGGCCGACACCCGGCCGGTGAACAGCACACCGTCGGAATCCGCGAGCGGCACCCCGGCTCCGAGCAGCGGGTGCCGCGCGCAGTCCAGGCCCGCCGAGGTGACGTCGTCGCTGCCACGCCCCTCGGTCAGCCAGTAGTGCCGGCGTTGGAACGGGTAGGTCGGCAGGTCCACGGCCCGGCCGGCGTTCTCGCCGAACAGGGCACGCCAGCGCACCGGCACGCCTCGGACATGGGCGTGGGCCACGGCGGTGACGACGGTATGCGGCTCGGGACGCCCAGCGCGCAGCACCGGGACCAGCAGTGCCGCCGCGTCGAGGAAATCCTGTCCCATGGCGCTGAGCACGCCGTCCGGGCCGAGTTCCAGGAAGGTCCGCACGCCTTCGGCCTCCAACGCGCGTGCCGCATCCCAGAAGCGCACCGGCTGGCGGACGTGGCGGACCCAGTACTCCGCAGTGGTCAGTTCCTCGACGGTGGCCAGCGTCCCGGTCAGGGTCGACACGATCGGGATGGTGGGCGGGGCGAAGGCGAGGTCCTTCGCGACCGCGTGGAAGTCGTCGAGCATCGCGTCCATGTGCGGGGAATGGAAGGCGTGGCTGACTCGGAGCCGCTTGGTCCTCCGCCCCTGAGCGGTCAGTTCCGCTCCGACCGCCGCGACTGCCGCCGTGTCCCCCGAGAGGACCACCGAGGTGGGGCCGTTGACGGCGGCGACACCCAGCAGGTCCTCCCGTCCGTCGAGCAGCCTCAGCACCTCCCGCTCGTCGGCCTCGACGGCGAGCATCGTTCCGCCACCGGGCAGGGACTGCATCAGCCGGCCACGGGCCGCGACCAGCTTCGCGGCGTCGGCCAGCGAGAAGACGCCGGCGACATGCGCGGCTGCCAGTTCGCCGACGGAGTGACCTCCGAGGAAGTCCGGCCGTATCCCCCAGCCCTCGAGGAGCCGGTAGAGCGCCACCTCGGTGGCGAACAGGGCGGCCTGGGCGACATGGGTCCGGTCCAGCGACGCGGGGTCCTCACCCCAGAGAACGTCGAGCAGAGGCTCGTCCAGCCACCGGTCGAGCTCGCCGCAGACGGCGTCCAGGGCGTCGGCGTAGCCGGGGTAGGCGGAGTACAGCTCCCGGCCCATACCGATTCGCTGGCTGCCCTGACCGGTGAAGAGGAAAGCGGTCCGACCGGCCACAGGCGTGCCACGCACGCTCAGCGCGGCGAGCCCGCCGACCGCTTCCGGGACGGTGGCTGCCACCACCACGGCCCGGTGCGCCAGCCCGGCACGCCCCGTGGCCAGCGTGCTTCCGGTCGACGCCAGGTCCTCCTGCGTGGCTCCGGCGAGGACCGCGCCGACCTGATCGGCCTGCGCCAGCAGCGCCGCCTCGTTGTGCGCGGACAGCACCAGCGGCACGATCGGCATCGGCGGGGGCGGCGAGACCGCCTCGGTGGCCGGTGGCTGCTCGACGATGACGTGGGCATTGGTACCACTGATGCCGAAGGAGGAGACGCCCGCCCGGCGCGGACGTCCGGATTCGGGCCAGGGCACCGCCGTGGTGAGGAGTTCCACCCGGCCGGCGGACCAGTCCACGTGCGGGCTGGGCTCGTCGATGTGCAGGCTCTTCGGCACCGTTCCGTGCCGCATCGCCATGATCATCTTGATGACGCCGGCAACACCCGAGGCGGCCTGGGCGTGCCCGATGTTCGACTTCAGCGAGCCCATCAGGAGGGGGGACGTGCGTTCCTGCCCGTACGTGGCGAGCACCGCCTGGGCCTCGATCGGGTCACCCAGTGTGGTGCCGGTGCCGTGGGCCTCCAACACGTCGACGTCCGCCGGGACCAGCCCCCCGTTGGTGAGTGCCTGGCGGATCACCCGTTCCTGGGAGGGACCGTTGGGGGCGGTGAGACCGTTGCTCGCACCGTCGTTGTTGACGGCGGTGCCCCGCAGGACCCCGAGGATCCGACGGCCGTTGCGCCGGGCGTCGGAGAGCCGCTCCAACAGGAGCACTCCGGCGCCCTCGGCCCACGCCGTGCCGTCCGCCTGCGCGGAGAAGGACTTGCAGCGGCCGTCCGGTGCCAGGCCGCGCTGCCGGCTGAACTCCACGAACAGCGTCGGCGCGGCCAGCACCGTCACACCCCCTGCCAACGCCAACCCGCACTCACCGTTGCGTAGTGCCTGCGCGGCGAGGTGGATCGAGACCAGCGACGAGGAGCAGGCAGTGTCGACGGTGATCGCCGGTCCCTGCAGGCCGAACGTGTAGGCGACCCGGCCGGAGGCGACACTGACCGTGCTACCGACCGACAGGTAGCCCTCCAACGCGTCGGGGGCGTCCTTCAGACGTGCGGCGTAGTCGTTTGCCATGACACCGGCGAACACACCGGTCTGGCTGCCCTTGAGCGAGGTCGGGTCGATACCGGCACGCTCGAACGCCTCCCAGCAGATCTCCAGCAGCAGGCGCTGCTGCGGGTCGATGGCCGTGGCCTCCCGCGCACTCACGCCGAAGAGCTCGGGATCGAACTGCGCGGCGTCGTAGAGGAATCCGCCGTGCCGGGTGTACGAGGTGCCCACGTGATCCGGGTTCGAGTCGTACAGGTTGTCCAGGTCCCAGCCACGATCGTCCGGGAACGGCCCCACCCCGTCCCGCTCGTCGGACAGCAGCGCCCACAGCTCCTCCGGCGAGGCGACCTTCCCCGGGTAGCGACAGGCCATCGCCACGATCGCGATCGGCTCGTCCGGAACACCGGCGACCGGTTCGGCCACGGACGCCCCGGTCGCCGCACCGACGAGCGCCGTCCGCAGGAAGCCCGCCAGCTCGACCGGATCGGGGTGGTCGAACACCAACGTCGCGGGCAGCTTCAGCCCGGACACCGCGTTCAACCGGTTGCGCAGTTCCACCGCCTTGAGCGAGTCGAAGCCCAACTCGCTGAAGGCTCGGTCGGTGGCGACCTGGTCGGCGCGGGTGTACGCCAGTACCGACGCCACCGTGTCCCGAACCAGCTCCAGCAGTACGCGCTGCTGGTCCTGGGCCGGCAGGCCCGCCAGTCGCTCCCGGAGCGGGCTTCCACCTGTCGGCTCGCCGACCGCCACCCGCCGCGCCGGGCGCACCAGTGCGTGGAAGAGAGCGGCCAACGTGCCGTCCTCGCTCCGCCGCCGTAGTCCGGTGTGGTCCAGCAGTGCCGGAACGAGTACCGGGCGACCGGTCGCCAGGGCGGCGTCGAACAACGTCAGCCCCTGCTCACTGCTGATCGGCGCGATTCCGCTTCGGGACATCCGGGCCAGGTCGGCGTCGGTCAGGTGGGCGGTCATCCCGCTGTCGGCGGCCCACAGGCCCCAGGCGAGCGAGGTGCCCGGCAGCCCCAGCGCCCGACGGTGGAGCGCCAGGGCATCCAGGTAGGTGTTGGCCGCCGCGTAGTTGGCCTGTCCTGCGGTGCCGACCGTGCCGGCCAACGAGGAGAACAGGACGAACGCGTCCAGGTCCAGGCCCGCCGTGAGCTCGTGCAGGTGCCGGGCACCATCGATCTTGGGACGCAGCACGGTGTCGAGCTGCCCGGCCGTGAGTGCCTGCAGCGTGCCGTCGTCGAGCACGCCGGCGGTGTGGAGCACAGCGGTGAGCGGATGCTCGGCGGGAACACCCTCCAGTACGGTGGCGACCGCCGCCCGGTCGGCGATGTCGCAGGCGACCACGGACAGCTCGGCTCCGTGCGCGACGAGTTCGGCCTCCAGCTCCAGCATGCCCGGGGCCTCCCGGCCACGGCGGCTCACCAGCAGCAGGTGCCGTACGCCGTACGCGGCGACGAGATGGCGGGCGAACAGCTGGCCCAGCGTGCCCGACGCACCCGTGAGCAGCACGGTGCCCCCGGGGTCCAGCGCAGGCGCCGGGTGGCTGGTCGCAGGCGACCTGACCAGCCGCGGCACCAGCAGCGCCCCGTCCCGCAGGCACGCCTGTGCTCCCGGCACGGCCAGCGCACGGCCCAGCTCGGCCGCGGAGAGGTCCCACTGCGTCACGTCCACCAGGCCGAACCGATCGGGGTGCTCGGACATCGCGGTACGCACCAGCCCCCAGACGGGAGCCGAGCCGAGGCCGGCCTCCGTGCGGGCGGTGGTCGCGTCACGGGTGACGAAGACCAGACGCGCATCGCCGAACCGCGCGTCGGCGAGCCATTCCTGGGCCAGCCGCAGGGTGCTGTGTGCCACGGCACGGGGATCCCCGTCGGCGACGGGGACCACGACGAGCTGCGGACCCCCCTCGATGCCGGAGAGGTCACGGTAGGTCCCCAGCGGGGCGGGCAGCCCGTGGCCGGACCCGTCGAGCACGGCCCACCGGGTGATCGTGGGGCCGGCACCGACGGCCGTCCACTCCACCTCGAGTAGCGGTTGGTCCGCAGTGGTCCGACCGGCCAGCTGCGCAGGGTCGACCGACCGTAGGCCCAGCGATGTCACCGTCGCGATCGGCGCACCGCCGGCATCGGCGAGGGAGATCGCGGTACCCGAGCCGGCAGGGGTGAGCCGCACCCGCAGCATGTTGGCGTTCGCCGCGTGGAGCCGGACGCCCGTCCAGGCGAACGGCAGCACCAGCCGGCCGCCCTCGGCGAGCGCCAGCGGATGCAGCGCGGCATCGAGCAGGGCCGGGTGGATCCCGAACCCGTCCGGGGCGACGTCCGTCGGCAGGGCGACCTCGGCGAACATCTCCGTCCCGGCGCGCCACAGCGCCCGCAACCCCTGGAAGGTCGGGCCGTACTGGAAGCCCCGCTCGGCGAGCGTGTCGTACGCCGCGGACAGATCCACCGGCTCCGCGCCGGCGGGAGGCCAGGCGGCGGCGTCCCGCGCCCCCGTGCGCGCCTGCGCGCGGCCCAGCGTTCCGGTGGCGTGCAGGGCCCATGGGCTCGGCAGCGCGTCGACGGCCCCGGGTTCCGGCCGGGAGTGGATCGACAACGCACGCCGACCCTCCTGGTCCGGAGCGTCGACCGCGACCTGGAGTTGCACCGCGCCGCGGCCCGTGAGCACCAACGGAGCCTCCAGCGTCAACTCGTCGAGTTGGTCGAGACCCGTGTGGTCACCCGCCCGGATCGCGAGGTCGACGAAGGCGGTGCCGGGGAGCAGCACGGTGCCCGCCACGGCGTGGTCCGCCAACCACGGCTGCCCGCTGAGGGAGATCCGTCCGCTCAGGACCAGCTTGTCCTCGTCGGCCGCCATCCAGAGGGCAGCCCCGATGAGCGGGTGGCGTTCGGCGGCCATGCCGAGCCCGCCGGCGTCCCCGGCTGGCGGCGGGCCTTCGAGCCAGTGGCGTTGCCGCTGGAACGGGTACGTGGGCAGGTCGACCGGTCCACCGGCGGCGCCGACCACCGCCGACCAGTCGACCGGCACCCCGTTGACGTGTGCCGCGGCGACCGAGGCCAGGAAGCGGTCCGGTCCACCGTCGTCGCGCCGCAGCGATCCGACGACCACGGCCCCGCGTACGCCGGCGTCGTCGGCGGTGTCACCGAGCGCCGAGGTGAGCACCGGGTGGGCACTGACCTCGATGAAGACACGGTACCCGTCGCGGAGCAGCGCACGGACGGCCTCCTCCAACCGGACGGTCCGGCGGAGGTTGCGGAACCAGTACCCACCGTCGAGTTCCGGACCGCTCAGCGGCTGCCCGGTGACGGTGGAGAAGAAGCTGATCTCACCGGTACGCGGCGTGACGCCGGCCAACAGCTCCCGTAGCTCGTCCTCCAACAGGTCGACGTGGGCGGAGTGGGAGGCGTAGTCGACCGGAACGGTGCGGGCACGGTATCCGTCGACCTCACTCTGCGCGACGAGGTCGGCCAGCGCCTGCGGGTCACCGGAGACGACGGTGCTCGCCGGGCCGTTGTGGGCGGCGATCTCGACCGCTCCGCCCCAACGGGCGACGAGCGCGCGAACCTCGTCGGCCGGCAGCGCCACCGACACCATCCCGCCCGTGCCGGCCAGCTTCACGATCGCCCGGCTACGCAACGCGACGATCTTCGCCGCGTCCTCGATCGATAACACCCCGGCGACCACCGCCGCCGCGATCTCGCCCTGTGAGTGACCGACCACCGCATCGGGCTCGACGCCCACCGAACGCCACAGCGCCGCCAGCGACACCATCACCGCCCACAACGCGGGCTGCACCACATCGACCCGGTCGAGACCGGCCGCGCCGTCCACACCGCGCAGCACGTCCAGCAGCGACCAGTCCGTGAACGGCGCCAGCGCCTGCCCACACTCCGCCAGCCGCGCGGCGAACACCGGGGAGGAGTCGAGGAGTTCGAGCGCCATGCCCTGCCACTGCGAACCCTGACCCGGGAAGACGAACACCGTCCTGCCCCTGCCGGAGGCGACGGCCTGCACCAGGTTCGGCGCGGAACCGCCCGAAGCCAGTGCCTCGAGACCCGCGAGCAACTCGTCGCGGTCCGCCCCCGTGACGGCCGCCCGGACCGGAAGGTGCGGAACCCGCGTCGCAAGAGCCGAAGCGATCACCGCCGGCTCCACGACCGACGAGGCCAGAAGTCCGCGGAGCTGGCCCGCGCGGGCCACCAGCGCCGTCGCACTCTTGGCGGACACCACAATCGGAAGCCCCGCTACGACCGGGCCACCTGCCACGATCGGCTCCGGTCCCTGTTCCAGGACCACATGCGCGTTCGTGCCGCTGATCCCGAACGACGACACCGATGCGCGACGCGGACGACCGCGCTCCGGCCACTTCTGCGCCTGCGTCAGCAGTTGCACCGTGCCCGCCGTCCAGTCGACCTCGGGGGTCGGCTCGTCGACGTGCAGGGTCGCCGGAAGCTCACCGTGACGCATCGCCATCAGCATCTTGATGATGCCCGCCACACCCGCCGCCGCCTGCGTGTGACCGATATTCGACTTGATCGATCCAAGCCACAGGGGCTGGTCACCGGACCGCTCCTGACCGTAGGTCGCCAGGAGCGCCTGCGCCTCGATCGGGTCACCCAACCGGGTACCCGTGCCGTGCGCCTCCACGGCGTCGACATCGGAGGCCGTCAACCCCGCGTTGGCCAGAGCCTGACGGATCACCCGCTGCTGGGACGGGCCGTTCGGGGCGGTGAGACCGTTGCTCGCACCGTCCTGGTTGACCGCGGAACCCCTGATCACCCCCAGGATGTCGTGCCCCAGCCGGTGCGCGTCCGACAGCCGCTCCAACACCAGCACGCCCGCACCCTCGGCCCAGCCCGTGCCGTCCGCCGACGACGAGAACGCCTTGCACCGCCCGTCCGGTGACAACCCCCGCTGCCGGGAGAACTCCACGAAGGTGTTCGGCGTCGACATCACCGTCACCCCACCGGCAACCGCCATCGAGCATTCGCCCCGACGCAACGCCTGTGCTGCCAGATGCACCGCCACCAACGACGAGGAACAGGCCGTGTCCAGGGTCACCGCCGGCCCCTCCAGGCCGAACGTGTACGCCACCCGGCCCGACAGCACACTCGCGATCGTGCCCGTCAGCAGATGGCCCTCGAACCCCTCCGGAGCCCTCCCCCACCGCGACCCGTAGTCGTTGTACATCACACCCGCGTACACCCCGGTCGAGGAACCGGCCAGCGAGGCGGGATCGATACCTCCCCGCTCCAACGCCTCCCACACGACCTCGAGCAACAGGCGTTGCTGCGGATCCGTCGCCACCGCCTCACGCGGACTCAGCCCGAAGAACTCCGCATCGAAGTCCGCAGCGTCGTAGAGGAAACCACCCCTACGCGTGTACGACTTGCCGGTCCTTCCCGGATCCGGGTCGAAGAGCGCGTCCACGTCCCAGCCGCGATCCGCCGGGAACTCGTCGATCGCATCCCGGCCCGCCGCCACCAGCCGCCACAGATCCTCCGGCGAACCGACCCCACCGGGATAACGGCACCCCATACCGACCACGGCGATCGGCTCGTCCGAACCGAGGTCGTGCGCAACCACGGACGGGGCGACAACCGGTCCGGACACCTCGAGTCGAGCCAGCAGGAAGTCCGCCACCGCCCCCGGCGACGGGCAGTCGAAGACCAACGTGGCCGGCAACCGCAGACCCGTCAGTTCGTCGAGCCGGTTACGGAACTCCACACCGGTCAGCGAATCGAAGCCGGCGTCCCTGAACGCCCTGCCGGGATCGACGTCGGCACCAGCGCCGTACCCGAGCACGAGGGCGACGGTCTCCCGTACGGTCTCGAGCACCGCTCGTGCCCGGTCGTCGGGAGAGAGCGGGGCCAGCCGTCGGGCCCAGGACGAGCCGGCGCCGGGGGCGACGCCCGTCGCCTGCCGACGGCGTGCCCGGACCAGGCCGGTGTACAGGCCGGGGAGCCCGGTGCCCTCGGCCAGGGCGCGTAGCGCACCCAGGTCCAGCTCGGCCGGGACCAGCAGCGGCTCCGCCGAACCCAGCGCGGCGTCGAACAGCGCCATGCCCTGTTCCGGGTGCAGCGGGAGGACTCCGCTGCGCTTCCAACGCGCGACGTCCGCATCTCCGAGGCCGCCGGCCATGCCCTCGGCGCTGTCCCACAGCCCCCAGGCGAGCGAGGTGGCGGGCAGACCCTGCGCCCGGCGGTGCTGCGCGAGAGCGTCCAGGAAGGTGTTCGCCGCAGCGTAGTTCGCCTGACCGGCGGTGCCCACCAGACCTGCGATGGACGAGAAGACCACGAAGGCGGACAACCTGCGGTCGCGGGTCAGCCGGTGGAGGTTCCAGGCCGCGTCCACCTTCGGGCGCAGCACCCGCTCCAGCTGACCCGCCGTCAGCGACCCGACCGTCGCATCGTCCAGCACGCCTGCCGTGTGCACCACAGCGGTCAGTGGACGATCCGCCGTCACCTCGTCCAACAGACCGGCCAACGCGTCGAGATCCGACACGTCGCAGGCGGCCACCGAGGCCCGCGCACCCCACGTCGCCAGCTCCGCCACGAACTCCGCAGCGCCCGGAGCCGCACCACCACGGCGACTCACCAGCAGCAGATGCCGCGCACCGTGGTGCGACACCAACCGCCGCGCCACGAGACGACCCAACGTACCCAAGCCACCGGTCACCAGGACCGTTCCCTCCGGGTCCATGCCCCCCGGGGCCGGGCCTTCCGGGGCCGGGCCCGCCGCCACGGCCGCGACCACACCCGAAGCCGGTGCCAGCCTCGGTACGAACAGCCCACCGCCGCGCACCGCGACCTCGGGCTCACCCGACGCCAACGCCACCGGCAACAGCGCCGCCCCACCCTCGTCCAGGTGGACCAGGGCCAGCCTGCCCGGATGCTCGGACTGGACGGTCCGGACCAGGCCCACGAGCGCCGCCGTGGGTAGCGCGCCGTCGGGCAGGACCACCACCAGGCGACTCTCGGCGAACTGCCGGCTGGTCAACCACTCCTGCACCACCTGCAGACCGCGCACCGTCGTCACGTGGGTCTGCAGAGGCACGTCAGCCGGGGCGTCGGTAGCTAGTTCCTGACCACTGACCACCACGAACTCCGGTGCCGGGAGGCCCGCGTCGACAGCGGCACGGAGTGCCCCGAGGTCAGCGTGCGGCGCCTCGCCCACGCGAACCCACCGCTGCTCGTCGACGGGATCGACCGGAGGCACGGCATCCCAGTCCACGCGGTACAGGGACGCCACGGCCGGACCGGCCGGTGCGAGCCGATCACGGTCGACAGGTCGCAGGGAGACCGCCCCGATCGTCGCCACCGGCGCGCCGGCCCCGTCCGCGACAGCGAGGCGCGCAGTGTCCTGGCCGGTACGGGTCCAGCGGACCCTCAGCACCGTGGCGCCGACCGCGTGCATGGTGAAACCCGAGAACGAGAACGGCAGGCGGATCGTGTCGCCCTCCTGCGCCGCCTCCAGTACCAGCGGGTGCAGGGCCGCGTCGAGCAGAACGGGGTGCACGCCGAAACGACCGGCCTCGTCGTGCAGCTGGTCGGGCAGCGCGACCTCGGCGAAGAGATCGTCCCCGACGCGCCAGGCCGCACGGAGACCGCAGAAGGCCGGTCCGTACCCGTAACCCCGATCGTCGAGGCGGTCGTAGACGCCCTCCAGCGGGATGGCGACGCCATCAGCAGGCGGCCACTGGTCCAGGCAGACACCTGCCGAGGGGGCGAAGGGCGTGAGCAGGCCGGCCGCGTGGGCGGTCCACTGCCCTGCGCCGGTCCTGGAGTACACCGTGAACCGACGGTCTCCGCGCGTATCGGCCCGCTCGACGGTCAGCCGGATCGAGACTGCGGCGGTTGCGGTCAGCGTGAGGGGTGATTCGAGGGTGAGCTCCTCGACGGTGGCGTGTCCGAGTTGCTCGGCGGCATGACCGGCCAGTTCCAGGAACACCGTTGCCGGCACCAGGACCGTCCCACCGATCGTGTGATCTGCCAACCACGGTCGCGTCGACAACGACAACGACCCGGAGAACTGCACCCCGCCGCCGTCCGGTTCCGCGATCACCGCAGCCAGCAGCGGATGGTCCGCAGCCGTCAGTCCCAGACTCTCCACGTCACCGGCACGCGGGCCGTCCAGCCAGAAGCGTCGGCGTTGGAAGGCGTACGTCGGTAGATCCACCACACCCACACCCGGCAACAACCGCTCCCACTCCACCCCCACCCCATGCACATGCACACGCGCCAGAGCCGTCACCAG